>CAZUXX010000039.1:0-10581 GCA_964624215.1 uncultured Planctomycetaceae bacterium | reverse complement strand
CCGCGACCCGGTCTCGTCGTAAAAGTACTTGCAGGGGAGCGACTTGGGGTTCCTGCTGAGTCCCTCACTGACTTCGCGTAGAAACTGCTGTCGAAATTTCTCCGCGGACCGGTTTTCATCACACAGGGACGTGGAGGAATCTCGTGGCATCGCAGCGATCCGGCTGGAAGACGACACGAACTCATGGTCCCCATGAGCCCGGAGGAAACTGGACGAATGCACCCTATTGGTCTGCTTCAGGTTTTCAACCCGTCGCGTCAGAAACTTGCCGTTTTCTCTGCAAACGGCGTGCGCGAATTTGTGCGTTCCGGGCCCTCCAGCGAGGGGCGTCCCAGGTTCACGCTCCGTCTCAAATCGTTCTCACAGACGTGTTGGTTCGGGGAGAGACGGGAAGCAGCGGCCACCGCGAAACGACACCTGAGCCGAGGGAGTTCGACTGTCGCGGCCGAGCCCCGGACTCCTTACGATGACGCTCGGATTGAATCACGTCCCGCGAGTTCACGCGGTGAGCGGTCCGTCAGGAGTGGAGCTTCAAGGATGCCAGTCATGAGACGGTTGATGCAAGCGGGGGCCAACGTGTGGTGTGTGCTGATGGCTGCAGCAACAGTGATGGCTGCAGACGGCAAGGTAGATCTTCAGCTTGCTCCGCAGTACTCGTTCGAGCTCCCGGCTGCATCCGGTGGGACGGCCGGAGTTGAGGGAACCGATCCCGCCCGGCTCGATGTCGTGTGCTTTCTGGGAACGGAGTGCCCGCTGGCACTGTTGTACGGTCCCCGTCTGCAGGCTCTTGCCGAGAAGTATGCTGATCACAACGTGCACGTCATCGGGGTGAACAGCAACCGGCAGGATTCCATGACGGAGCTGCGGGAGTACGGAAAGAAACTCCAGTTGAAGTTCCCGCTGGTCAAGGATTACGACCAGACGATTGCGGCACGGTACAAGGCGACGCGGACTCCGGAAGTCTTTGTGATCCGGGGCGGTCGTACGATTGTCTACCAGGGGCGGATTGACGACCAGTATCAGCCGGGGCGTGCGCGTCAGGAGCCTTCGCGAAAGGATCTGGACTGGGCGCTGCACGAGCTCGTGACAGGCAAACCGGTGCGGGTGGCAACGACCCCCGCTGTGGGTTGCCTGATCAGTTACGGGCAGGTCACGAAGCCGACCGAGGTGACCTATACGAAAGAGGTGACCCGCATTCTGGAGAAGCGGTGTGTGGAGTGTCATCGCGAGGGGGAGATCGGTCCGTTCGCATTGACCGAGTATGAAGAGGTCATCGGTTGGGGCGAGATGATGCTGGAAGTCGTGGGCAATGGTCGCATGCCTCCCTGGCATGCGGCCGACGACGTGGGGTATTTTGCGAACGCCCGCCTGATGCCCGACTCCGAGAAGCAGACCCTGACGGAGTGGGTGCGTGGCGGGATGCCCTATGGAGACGCGGCGGACCTTCCCGAGCCGGTGACGTATGCCAGTGGCTGGCACCTGGAGACCGATCCGGACCAGGTGGTCTCGATGGAGCGGCCGTTTCGGGTTCCGGCTGACGGGGTCATCGAGTACCAGTATTTCGTCGTTGATCCGGGCTTCACCGAAGACAAGTGGGTCCGCGGCACCCAGGTGATTCCGGGCAGTCCGGAGGTTGTGCATCACTGCATTGTGTTCATCCGGCCACCGGATGGTGCCAAGGCGCGCGGGGTGGGCTGGCTGTCGGCGTTTGTACCCGGTCAGCGTGCGGGGCTGTTCCCCGAGGGAACGGCGCGGAAGGTTCCGGCCGGTTCGAAGCTGGTCTTCCAGATGCACTACACGCCCAACGGGAGCGTTCGTGAGGACGTTACGAAGGTGGGGTTGTGGTTCGCCGACGAGTCCCGGGTGACTCGCGAAACCTACACGCTGATGGCTCTCAACAAGGAGTTCGAGATCCCGCCGCGCGACGGGAACTTTCCTGTGGAAGGGAGCCTGCGACGGGTGCCGAAGAATGGAATGCTGCTGGCACTGGCGCCGCACATGCACGTGCGAGGGAAGTCGTTCGACGTGGTGGCCCGCCGCAACGGCGAGCAGGTCCCGCTTTTGTCCGTCCCGCAATACGACTTCAACTGGCAGCACGTGTATGTTCTCGACAAGCCACTTCCGCTGGCCGATATCGACGCCATCAGTTTCACCGCACGGTTCGACAATTCGGCAGACAACCCGGTGAATCCTGACCCGAACCAGTACGTTCACTGGGGAGATCAGACGTGGGAAGAGATGGCGATTGCGTTCTTTGAGATCTCGGAGCCACGGGAGTCGGCATCGAAAGAGGCATCCGGGGAGTCGGCTCTGGATGTTCTGCAGGGGAGGAACCGCCAGAACCTTTCCGCAGAGCAGCGGCGCGAAGCATTCGTCAAACGTTTCTTCGAACGATTTGACGCTGATGGTGACGGCTTCGTACTGCGGGACGATGTTCCGCTTTCTGTGCAGCGGTTCGGTTTCGACAAGTACGACACTAACGGAGATGGCCGGCTCGATCGTGATGAGGTGGCTGCCGCACACGAGCGGCTCCGCTGAGTAGAGAGATTGCCGCGTGTCGCGTCAGTTTGAACGCTGCTTCGGCTGGGTTGTTGATCGCCCGCTCTGGACCGGTCTGCTGGTTTCTGCGCTGACGGCGATTGCGGTCGTGGGGTATGTCGACCCGCATCTCGTCACCGATCTGCTTCGCGCTCCGGCTGAGGAGACCGTCGAAGACGAGGTCTCTTCGACGCAGGGTCGGGAGACGCGGGCTGTTCCCAAGGTCGATCCGTTCACGATGGGGAACGCCGATGCAGTGCTGGTCGTCCAGTCCTCGGAGTTCTTTACCCCCCAGCGTGCCGAGGCGCTCCGCGCGATTGTCGATCGCCTGGAGGATCTCGATTACGTCTCCGAGGTGCTGTGGCTGGACCGCGTGCCGATCCTGAATCTGTTTGGTTTGAGGGAGCCGCTGTTCCCCCGCCCGACGGCGTCACCACGACAGTTCGATCTGGCGCGCGAGCGGGCCCTGTCACACCCACTGGTCGGAGGACAACTGCTTTCGGCGGATGGCGGCACTCTGCTGATGCTCGTGAGGTTTGACTGGCTGTTCGTCACGGACGACGAGGACGTGACGAGCCGCCTGCGGCGGGAAGCTCAGGCGGCGATTGCGTCGTATGACGATGTCGACTTCCACTTTCTGGTGACCGGCCGCACGCCGATGTACGTCACGTACATGCAGTCGCAGCGGGAGAACCAGAAGAAGTACCAGATCATCGGCTACAGCATGGTGGGGCTGATGGCCCTGCTTCTGTTTCGCGGCCTGCGGGCGGTGATGATCGTGGCGGCGGCCCCTTCACTGGGAGTGTTCTGGACCCTGGGGATCCTGCGGTACTTCGAACTTCACGACAATCCGTTTAATGATGTCGTGCTGCCCATCCTGGTGAGCCTGGTCGGACTCACCGATGGTGTTCACCTGATGGTGGAGATTCGTCGCCAGATGAGCGCCGGGCTCCCCCCGCGTATGGCCGCGCGGGCGGGCGTGGGGCGGATCGGTCTGGCGTGTGCACTGACATCGATCACGACGGCCATCGGGTTTCTGTCGCTGGGTCTGGCCCATCACGATGTGGTTCGGGAGTTCGGTTACAGCTGCGTCCTGGGAGTCACGCTGACGTTTCTCGCCGTGATGCTGGTGATCCCGTCAGCAGCGGCGTCTCCTGTGGCCTGTAATCTGCATCAAGACCTGGAACGGGGTTTCATCGAGCGTCATCTGGCGCGTATCTCCGGGCTGGTCGATTTCGTGGTACGCCGGTCACGACTGTTCAGTGCGTTGGCCGTGACCACGACCCTGTTGCTGCTGGGGATCTCGCTGACGTTGCGTCCGGACGAACGACGTTCAAATTCGTTGCCGCAGGACTCCGAGGCGGCGCGGGCGCTGGCGATCATGGACAAGGCCTTCGGAGGTCTGGAGCTCTCCAGTGTCATTGTCCGCTGGGAGGACACCGTTCCCGACGATGCTCCACAGATTCTCGAGGTCATCGGGAAAGTGGACGAACGGCTCCACGAGGAGCCGCTGATCGGGCATCCCCTGTCGCTGAAGAATCTTCTGTATGCTCTGCCCGGAGATCAGTCGCGCGAGCAGCGGATGCGGATGCTTGAACTGCTTCCGCCGCCTCTGAAGCGGGCGTTCTACACACCGGAGCGGCAGCGGGCGGAGGTGACCTTCCGCGTTCAGGACCTGGGGATTGCGCAGTATGGCGAAGCCTTCCAGAGGATCGAGCAGCGGCTGCGCGAGATTGAACGGGAGCACCCCGGGTTTTCTCTCGAACTGACCGGCCCGGCGGTGCGGCGCTGGCGCGATCTGTACCAGATTGTCGTCGATCTGGCTGCCAGCCTGGGCAGTGCCACGGTGGTTATCTTCGCCGTCCTCATGATCGCTTACCGGTCGGTGCGAATGGGGCTGATCGCGGTGATTCCGAACGTGTTCCCTCTGGCGGTGACAGGCACGTATCTCGTGCTGACCGGACAGGCTCTGGAGATCGTCAGCGTGTGTGCCTTCACCGTCTGCCTGGGGATCGCCGTGGATGACACCATCCACTTTCTGACGAGATACCGGGAAGAGCGTCCTGCCGCCGTCGATGATCCGACGGCCATTCGCAAAGCATTCACCGGGACAGGGACCGCACTGATTATGACGACGCTGGTGCTTGTCACGGGGTTCGCCACGGTGATCTTCAGTGATCTGCGCGAACAACGGGTTTTCGCGACGATGGGGGCACTGACGATCTCGACGGCACTGGCTGGAGACCTGCTGTTTCTGCCGGCACTTCTGGCCCGGTTCGCGCCTCGGCGACGAGCCGATGTGACGGGTCCCGGATCCGGCGACATTCTTCAACAGGGACCGGAATCGTCGTCCGGCGAGGAATCGGAACAGGTCGGGTAATGCCTCCCGAATGTTCGTTGCGGAACAGGTGACAACCGGGGGACTGCGTCACTCCGGGAGGAACCGTCAGGTTGAGTCTTTCCGCACAGACCGGCTGTGCCGGTTGGTCCGCCTGAGCGTGCTGTGGTGACTGTAGCTGTGCTCCAGCTCCAGTCGCTGCGGTTGTGCCGGTCGCCGTCATTGGCAGGTGCATCCGCCGGTGACTGTTCGCCGATAGCATTGGCCATGGACGACGATTTGATCGCACTGCTGAACGAGCATCCCGAGTGGATGCTCGTCCTTGAATGCTACGCACAGGCCGAGCAGGAGGCCGCGGCCGCAAAGACAGGCGATGTCGAAACGGAAGCACTGGAGGACGAAGGGACCCCCTCACCACGTCAGAACAGGATTCCCCGGGTGAAAGCGGTGGACGGAGTTGACCCGGAGCAGCTCGCTCCGGTTCATGGCAAGCTGATTGCCTACGGCCTGTTGCAGTTCAACCTGGGTGGACGGGATGTGGGTATCCTGTACCGGCTTTCGTCCACTGCTCGAAAACTGATGCAGCCGAACCGGGAAACTCCTGCTGCGCAGCCTGACAGCCGCGCTGCATAGCTTTTGCCGGGAGGGTAGTCCCGGTGGTATCTCCGTGTCACCGGCTGCAGCGTGCCGATGACGACGCCGGCAATGCGTGCTGAAGCCCGAGTGTCCCGCGGACGAATTCGGGAGTTATGCGGATTCCTCGGCGGCCGAATCGCTGTCGCGGCTGCGGAAGTACAGCTTGATCGGCACTTCGGGGAACGGCAGGCGGTCGTGCAGAGCACTGAGCAGGTACCGCTTCCATGAGGGTTCAAACAGGCTGGCGTCGTTGCACTTGAGGACAATCGTCGGGGGCTCGGTGCCGACCTGCGTCGCGAACAGAATGCGGCCGCGTCGCCCGCTCTTGATGCGGGGCGGGTTGGCGTGCACTGCTTCCTGTATGACGCGGTTGAGTAGCCCGGTCGAGGCCCGCTCTCTGGCCTGCCGCGCCAGCGACTGTGCCAGATTGATGAGCTTGTGGACGTTGCGCCCGGTTTTGGCGGTGATGAAGGCGACTGGCACGTGGCGCATGGTGGCGAACGTTTTGACGAGATAATCCGCCCACTTCTCGACTTCCATCCGCTCTTTGAGCCCCCGGTCCCACTTGTTGACCACAAACACGCAGGGCTTGTGCTGCTTGTAGATTTCGTCGACCAACTGCATGTCGACGCGGGAGATGATATCGGTCGCGTCGAAGAACATGAGTACGACATCGGCCCGGCGAATGCTCTTCTGGGCTCGGACGAGGCCGTAAAACTCGATGTCGTTGGCGAGGCTTTTGCGTTTGCGAACGCCGGGGGTGTCGATCGCCAGAAATGACTTGCCATCCTGTTCGAATCGCAAGTCGACGGCGTCGCGTGTTGTTCCGGCGACCTCGCTGACGATCATGCGTTCTTCCCGGGCCAGCGCGTTGATGAACGTGCTCTTGCCCACGTTCCGCCGGCCAACGATGGCGAGCTTCAGTTCGGGCTCGGCGATCTGCCGGGCCCCGTCGCCGGATTCGGCCTCATCCGCGGGGGGCAGGAGCTCCAGAATGGCGTCCTGCAGTTCCCGACGGTTGCGGTTGGCCTTCACGCTGGTGAGGACGACGGGGGCCTCAGGCGCCAGACCATAGAACTCATGAATCTCGTCGTCGGTTCGTGTGGAATCGCACTTGTTGACGACCAGAAGGACAGGGCGCTCGATTTTTCGCAGCCGGTTGGCTACCAGCTGGTCGAGCGGAGTCACTCCGGCCCGTCCGTCGACGACGAACAGAATGACGGCTGCCTCGTCGAGAGCGATCTCGATCTGACGTTCGACATCTTCGGTGAGATTGTCGGCATCTTCGACCCCCATGCCGCCAGTGTCGACCAGCTCGAAGTAGCGATCCCGGACGTGCATGAGATACGTCACCCGGTCGCGCGTCACTCCGGCGGTCGGATCGACGACAGACACGAGCTTGCCGGCAAGCCAGTTCAACAGGGAACTTTTGCCGACGTTCGGTCGACCGACAATGACAACCTGGGGGACGGACATTCGGCGCAGTTCATCTGGCAGCGTGGGAGGATCTCACGCAGCATAGCATCCCCGGCAAGCGACTGGTGCTCGCCAGGATGCGGGACTCAGTTGGCGTCGGGGGCGGCCAGCCTGTCTTCGAATCCGGGGCGGCAGCGGACTAGCGTCATGATGGCAAACGACGTCCCGTACGGCTGATGATAATCGTAGAACGGGAAATCCCACCAGCTACCGTCGCGTTCCTGCTTGGGCAGGATGATGCGGGCCATGTGGGCCTGGTATTCCGGTCGCTCCTCAGGCGGCAACAGTGAGATGCAGCGGGCCCCGTAATAGTGACCGAAGTAGTAGAAGTAGCCGGCGACCTGCATCCAGGACTCGTGGGGAATCGGGCGTTTGCGGCCGATATCGAGCCAGCCGTTGCGGGCGAACAGCCGGTCGAGCCAGGCAGCGACAACTTCGTTGGTGACCGCTTCGTCCCCCCAGACACGCAGGGCGAAATTGCACGCCTGCGAGCGGCCGAGGCTCCCTCCGGGGCGATTGATCCCGCGGCGGGGTTGCCACTTCAGATACTCTCCGTAGAGATAGCTGAAGTCGGGGAGTCGCTGGCGAACCGTGGCGGCGATGGCCCGCTCGATGACTTTCTCGGGCGGGGCGGTTCCGATCTGCTCGGTTTCCTTCATCGCGATCAGGATGGCCGCGTTGGTGAAGCTGATGGAACTGCCGGCCGGCTGCTTCGTTTGCGCCTCGAAGTCGTAGTATCCCCAGCCTCCGTCAATGGACGCATACCGGGTGAGCAGATCGAACTGCAACTCGACCAGTTCGCGGAGTTGCGACTGGATTTCTTCATTTCCCTCGTTGCGCTCGATCAGTCGGACAAGGGCCTGCAGGGAATACCCGTGAGCCCAGACGTTGTAGATCGCATCTCCGGTGGCGCGTCGGACACGCCCGAGGTGTTCGAGCATCCACCCCTGCGCCCGGTCGATCGCCTCCTGAACTTCAGGTCGCTCGTCTCCGGATTCGATCAATGCAACGATGGCCAGGGCGGTGACCGCGGCACGGAAGGCCTGGTGAGCGCCGGGAATCGGAGCGTAGATGTTGAGCCCTTTGGTGCGGGTGGCCGACCCCCACGAACCGTTCCTGTTCTGATCGTCGAGCAAAAAATCGACCCCGCGCCGGATGGCGGACTCCAGCTCAGCCGACGAGGGGGGCGGCACGGGATCCAGCCGCGGGATGTTCTGCAGATGCGGATGGATGGCCGCCTGCTGCGGGGTCACGGGAGCACCTTGGGTGTCCTCCTGGGCTACCAGCGGCTGCCGCACGGCCAGGCTCAGGCCCATGAACAGCAGCAGTCCCCGGACCAGCACACGTTTCTTCGCATGCGAGATCGACATGAGCGGCTCCCAGGGAAGCGACCGAGAATGAAGGGCGGTGCTCCTGACCGGGCAGCTTCGTCCCGGACGCAGAGCATGAACGTCGATGGAGCGGACTATTCCGACTCCTGTTCGGGCTTCTTCAGGCGGATTCTGTCGCCCGCTTCGAGACCTGCCGTGATCTGCAGGTTGTCTCCACTCTGGTAGCCGACTTCGACATCCCGCCGTTCGGATTTCCCGTCGCGATCGAGGTACACGTAACGCTGGTCGGGATCGAGTTCGTCGGTGAAGACGGCGCTCGCAGGCACGCTCACGGCGGAGTCCGACTTGAAGACGGTCAGCCGGGCCTTGCCGGTCATGCCGGGCTGGAGCCGATCCGGTACGTCCTGCATGTTCTGAAGGTCGAGCCTGGCGTCGAACTTGCCGGGGCTGGATGCGATGGGATCAATCTCCACAACGCGTGCCGCGAGACGGACGTCCGGCCATGCGGTCGGGATCAGCACGCTGTCCCCGTCCGGTTTGACGTGCCGCAACTCGGCCTCGGGAACATCGGCGCGGAAGAAGAGGTGCCCCTCCGGGACGATCGTCAGGACAACAGACCGTGGGGGCAAGGTGCCGGCTTTGCGCATCTGCTTGGCGAGAGTGGCTCCGGTGGTCCAGCGGCCCCGTTCGGCCTGCCCGTAATACACCATTCCGTCGACCGGTGCGGTGATTTCCATCAACTCCTGGTCATGCTGCAGCCGCCTGAGCTTTCTCTCGAGTGTCTTTTGCGAATGCCGCAACTTCTCCAGCGCCAGTTCCTTCTGAGTCACGGAGGCGGGAAGCTCCAGCCGGGCCTTCTCCCAGGCAATCTGCTGCCGGGTCAGATCCTCGCGAACCTTGTCGGACTTGCGCGGCAACTGGATCTTGATGTTTTCGTCGTAGCGGGCCTTGGCCATTTCGAGCGACAGCTTCGCCGACTCGACACTGCGGCGGGCCCGCTTGAGGATGATCTCTTCGGTTTCTTCGGTGAGATCGTCGGCCTTGTACATCTGTTCGAGCTGGTTGAGCTCTTCCTGGGCGCTCTCCAGGTTGTACTTCGACGACTTCAGTGCGTATTCGGCACTTTCACGATTGAGATCTTCCCAGTACTTCTCGTGGTACTCGAGTTCGGCCCGGGCGAGCTGGAGTGCGACTTCGGCGGCCTTCAGATCAAGGGGGACTGACTGCCGGAGGCTGTTGAGTTCCAGTTCTGCCTGCTGGATGCTCAGCTCGCCCAGCCGGATCTGCACCTCGAGTTCACGAATCTGGTCGTCGAGTGGCTCGGTGTCGAACTTGAGGAGCACGTCGCCCTTGCTGACGACACTCCCCTCGTCGATGGCGGTCTCGACTTCGAAATTCGTCCACTCTTCGGAATCGAGTTGAATCTCTGTCGATTCGGATGATTCGAAGACTCCGTCCAGTTCGATTGAGACACGAAAAGGCCCGGGCTTGACGACGTGGACTTCCGGAGCCTTCTTGTCATCTGCATGGAGCGTCACAGCAAGGGACAGGACCCACACAGCCAGCAGACTTCGCCTTGGCATGCCTCACCCCCCGGAAACAGGATCGGAACCGTCGCGGCGTCCACGTTACGTGAGTTGTCCGACGAACTCAACAGGGGGATCCGGGCGAGAGCGTGGTGCGGACGATCCCTGCGACTGATGGCGGCAGCGGGACAGCACAGGGACACGACCGGCGATCGATGAGGTGGTGCCCCCCCCGGCGACACGATCCCGATCGGGTCGGGTCACTGCTGCATCGGGTTCTCCAGCGTTTCGAGCAGTGCCGTGCGGACTTCATTAAGCCGCTCGTCACCGGTGACTTTCCGTCCGTCGCGCTCGGTCAGATAGAACACGTCGATCACCTGGTCAAAGTGTGTGGAAATCTTTGCGAGATCGACTTCGAGATCGAGGCGATGCAGGGTGCGCGCGATCCGGTACAGCAATCCGGGTCGGTCGTGTGCGAACACATCGACGACCGTCCGGCTTTCGGAAGAATCGTTATCGATCACTACTCGCTGAGGCAGTTCCGATGCGGCGGGGGAGAATTCGTCTGAACCGAAGCGGCGGCTGCGGGCGAACAAAGCGTCGATGGTCTCTTCTCCCCGGAGGACGCGGGTGATGAGCCTGCTGATTTCGTGGATGCGTTCGGGCGGGACATCACCGGAGAAGTCGGTATCGACAACCCGGAAGGTGTCAAACACAACCAGACCCAGCGACGTAT
>CAZUXX010000038.1:0-12175 GCA_964624215.1 uncultured Planctomycetaceae bacterium | reverse complement strand
GCGACCTCATCGACTCGAGCACGGCCGCATGCTGCGGACTCCCGGCAAGATTCTGTAACTGATCGGGATCGTCCGCGAGATCGTGCAGGAATTCGTACGGAGGCGACTGCTCGAAATAGCGGGCGTAGACATACCGTTCGCCCCGCACCCCTTCCCACTTGGGGATTTTCGGATGCACCATCAGATGCTCGCAGAAGAAGTCCTTCCTCCAGTCGCCGACCGACTCTCCTCGCACCAGAGGCACCAGCGACTCCCCCTGATAGCTGTCCGGCACATCGACTCCGGCGAGATCAAGCATCGTCGCCGGCAGATCGACGTTGAGCACCAGTGAAGACTGTGTGCGGCCGCGAGCGCTGTCCGGCAACCGCGGATCGAAGATCACCAGCGGCACCCGCAGCGACTGCTCGTAGTGCGACCACTTCCCGGCGAGTTGACGCTCTCCGGCGTAGTACCCGTTGTCTCCGGTAAAGATCACAACCGTATTGTCGCGCAGCCCTCGTTGCTCAAGGGCCTGCAGAATCCGCCCGATCGTGAAGTCGATCCCGCTGATCTGACGAAAGTAGCCCCGGATGTTCCGCTGGTACTTCTCCGGTGTGTCCCAGCGCCAGAACCATCGCTCGCGGTTCATCGACTCTTTCAGAAACTCCGGATGCGACTCGAACACGGCCGCCTCCGACAACCGGGGAGCCGGGATGTCGACATCGTCGTATAACCCCTCCATCTCCGGCAGCCAGGGATAGTGGTTCGTCTTGTCGGCATCCTCGGCATGTGCAGCATTGAAGCTGACAGACAGGCAAAACGGCTGATCGACCGGCTGCTGCTCGAGAAACTCGATGGCCACATCGCCACAAACAGCGGTCTCATGCCGCACACTTCCATCCGGCTGTTTGTGAAAGTACGGGCTCCGGTTGTGAGGACGGAAGACGTCGAACATCTCTTCGACCTGCCCCCGCGCCACCGAGACCCCGAACTTCCCGACGAATCCCGTCCGGTATCCCGCCCGCCGTAGCAGGGCAGGATAGCTGTCCTGCATGATCGACTCTGCCAGCGGCGGAGTCCCGAACGTGTACTTGTGCGAGCGTTCATACAGCCCCGTCAGGATGGTCGCGCGACTGGCTGCACAGATGGAGGTCGTCACGAACGCGTTCTCGAAGCGGACCCCGTCGCGAGCCATCCGGTCGATCACCGGCGTGCGGACAACCGGATGCCCCGAGCAGCCAAGAAACGAATCGCGATGGTCATCCGACAACAGGAACAGGATGTTCGGCCGACGGCGAGCCGACTCCCTCGCCGGCTCGGTCCCGGACTGTTCCGCGGTGCCGTCCGGCGAGTTCAGCGACCCGGCGCTGGCCCGCCCACTGCCACACAAAACGATCGCGGCAAGAGTGCACCACACCGTTGCCCGAATGAAGCAGGTTCGTAACAGCATGCCAGGCTCTCTCGATTCAGGCGGTCCAGTCGCGTGATGGACGGGCCCGGAGCAGGTTGGCTTCCGGATCGTCAATAAACTCTTCGGTTTTTGGATCGATCTTCAGCGGACGACCCAGAATCCACGCAATTGCCGCCGCATGGCAGGCGATGTGGGAGCGACGCATGACGTCCTGGTTGGCATTCGTCAGTTTGCGACTCTTGATGCAGTCAAAGAAGTTCCGGGCGTGCTCACCCACATCAAGTCCCCGCACCCGCCGATACGATTCACCGATCTCCTTCTGGAGCGATTCGGGGGTCGCGACGATCTCACCTTCGTCGCCCGTTTCGACCGATCCCTTGTCCCCGACGAACCGCACAGGGCAGGTTCCCAGCCGCGTGATGTAATGAGGTTCCCGCTTGCCGAACGGCTGGTCCAGAAAGTCGATGACCAGTTTGACGCCGTTCTCGTAGCGGCACTCGATCTTGTCCTGCGACGGGACATATTCGATTGGCATCGTGTCATCGGCCTGATTGGCCCACTGACACAAGTCGACCGTATGCGCCCCCCAGTCCAACAGACGCGCCCCCGAATCGAAGTCCCACTGACCACGCCATCGTCCGTTCACATACTGCTGATTGAAGGGCCGCCATGCGGCAGGTCCCAGCCACAGATTCCAGTCGACGACCTCCCGCGGAGGTGTCGGCTCAGCCGGCAACCAGGTGTTGTCGAGTGTCGGCCGATACACTGACGCGTGCAGCGTGTGCAACTTCCCGAGTTTTCCGGACTGTGCCAGTTCCACCGCCTTCTGAAAGTTCGGCACACTCCGACGCTGCGTCCCCGCCTGAAAGACCCGCTTTGTGCGGTGCATCGTGTCGGCCAACTTCTGACAGTCGGCAATCGTGATGCCACACGGCTTCTCGCTGTAGACATCCTTCCCCGCCTCGGCGGCCAGAATCGAAGCGGCAGCGTGCCAGCGATCGCCGGTCGCAATCAACACAGCGTCGATGTCCTGGCGATCGAGGAGTTCCCGGAAGTCGCGATACAGCTTGCACTCCGAGTTCCCGTAGTGCTCGTCGACCAGTGTCTTCCCGGCCTCCCGGCGCGACTGCTGGACATCGGCAATGGCAACGCACCGGACGTCCTTCAACTGCAGCATCGACTTCAGATCGTACGTGCACCGCGGGCCAATGCCGATCACTCCCAAGGTGATCGTTTCGCTCGCCGGCACACCCGATGCTGCCGCCAGCCGAGCGGCCGGCAGAAGTCCTCCCAGTGAAGCGGCCGTCGTAACGGCGGCCGAGGTGCGCAGGAAATCACGGCGGGTTGCAGACGGACGACCACTCATCGGGAGCACCTCATGTCAGGACCAGAGACCCCGGAGGGAAGAATATCCCGACATGATAATTGGACGTCCGGTAGACCTATAGGGAGCAGAGCAGACGAATCCGTCGACCTGCCCGCGCTTCTCCTCCGGTTCAGACGGGGTTCCCCCGCCACCGCTTCTTCGGCTGTGCTCACTCTTCAGCATGCGCCGGCTCAGTATCGAACCAGCGATAGATCGCCGGAAGCACCAGCAACGTCAGCATGGTGCAGGTGATCAGTCCGCCGATGACGACCGTCGCGAGGGGACGCTGCACCTCGGCCCCGGCGCTCCCCGACACTGCCATCGGGATGAAACCGAGCGCTCCGCAACTGGCCGTCATGAACACGGGTCGCAGCCGGTCCATCGCTCCTGTGACCACAGCGGACCGAACGTCGTGTCCGTGCTCGCGCAGGTGGCGGACATGTTCAATGAGCACCACACCGTTCATCACGGCAATCCCGAACAGGGCAATGAACCCGACCCCCGCAGAGATCGAGAACGGCATGTCGCGCAACCAGAGTGCGAAGACCCCGCCCGTCGCCGCGATCGGGATGTTCAGATAGATCAGGAGCGTGAGCCTCACCGAGTTGAAGGTCACATACAACAGCGCAAAGATCAGAAACAGGGCGACCGGGACCGCAATCATCAGTCGCCGAGTCGCCTGTTCGAGATTTTCGAACTGACCTCCCCAGGTGAGCGTGTACCCGGCGGGAAGCTTGACCTGCCTGGCCACTACCTGCTGCGCTTCAGAGACGAATCCCGCCAGATCGCGACCGCGGACATTGCACTGGATCAGCAACCGTCGCCGGATGGCATCGCGACTGATTTCCGCAGGCCCATCCTCAACCCGGATGTCGGCCAGTTGCGAAATCGGAATCTGCCTCCCCTGGGGATCATCGATCTTCAACGCGCGCAGGCGATCAATGTCTTCGCGCCATTGCGGTGCAATTCGTACCTGCAGCGGAAACCGTCGCTGCCCCTCGAAGACCTCTCCAACCGGTTGCCCCCCGATGGTGGACACGGCGTCGAGGACGTCACTCGAATTGATCCCGTAACGCGCAATCGCATCTCGCCGCACAATCATTCGCAGGTATGGCAGGCCGGCGATCTGCTGGGCCTGTACGTCAGCGGCACCGGGAACCTCGCTCAAGGCACGCACAATCTCATCCCCTTTTGCCTTGAGCACCTCCAGATCGTCCCCGTACAGACTCAACCCGACATCCGACCGTACGCCGGCGACGAGTTCCTGAACCCGCAGCTCGATCGGTTGCGTAAATGCATAGGCATTACTCGGCACCGCCTTCTCAAGGGCAGCCTGCATCTGTTCGATCAGGTCGTCCTTGGCGATCGGCTCCGGCCATTCCTGTTCGGGCTTCATCCGGATGAGGATATCCGTCTGATGCACCCCCATCGGATCGTTCGCGATCTCGGGCCGGCCTGTTTTCGAAATCACACTCTCGACCTGGGGAAACTCCAGAAGGGTCCGCTCCATGGCCTTCGTCATTTCCAGGGAGGTCTCGAGGGACACACTCGGCAGGCGCACCGCCTGGATTGCCAGATCCCCTTCATCCAGTTTTGGCACGAACTCGACTCCGAACCGGCTGGCCACCAGCACACTGAAGGCAAACACCAGCGTGGCGCCGCCAAGCATTCGCTTCGGACGCTGCATCGCGAAATGCAAAACAGGCTCGTAGGCCCGCTTGAGCGACCGCACGAGCCGCGTCTCGTCAGCACGAATGCGGCGGGCGAGAAACAGGGAGGCCATCACCGGCATCACAGTCACCGACAGAATCAGGGCTGCCGTCAGCGCCGACATGAAGGTGAACGCCATCGGGCGGAACATCTTGCCTTCGACCCCCTCCAGACTGAGGATCGGCAGGAACACGATGATCACGATCAGCCCGGCGAACAGCACCGGCTTTCCCACCTCCAGAGCAGACTCCCGGAAGACCGACTTCGGAACACGCCTCGCGCCGGTGGACCGCTGATACCGACTTGCCGCGCGCACGCAGTTCTCCACCATCACCACCGCGCCGTCGACGATGACTCCAAAGTCGATCGCGCCCAGACTCATCAGGTTGGCAGAAACTCCCGCCACGCGCATCGCTATCAGGGCCGCCATCGCCGAGAGCGGAATCGCCGCGGCCACGATCAGCCCGGCCCGGACGTCCCCCAGCAGCAGAAGCAGCATCAGGATGACCAGCACAACCCCCACACCGATGTTTTCGGAGATCGTGTGGATCGTCTTGTCGACCAGTTCCGTCCGGTCGTAGAAGGTGTCGATCGAGACCCCCTCGGGAAGGGTCGTCCGGATGGATTCGATCTTCTCTTTCACATCGGCGACCACCTGCCGCGAGTTCCCTCCCATCAGCATCATCACCATGCCGGTTACTGCCTCGCGGTCTCCGTCGCGGGTCACGGCCCCCTGCCGCAACATCGGCGCAAACCGCACCTCACCGATATCCGAGACGCGGATCGCCGTCCCGTCACTGCGATTGTCGAGCACAATGTTGCGAATGTCGTCCAGACTGCTGATCAGCCCTTCGCCACGAATCAGCCGCTGCTCGGCTCCGTGAGCAATCGAGCCGCCTCCTGCGTTGGCATTGTTCTCTTCCAGTGCCTCGAAAATCCGGCTCAGGCTGATGCCGTAGTTGAGCAACTTGTGCGGGTCGACCTGCACCTCATACGTCTTTAGCTCTCCACCGAACGTGTTGACTTCGATGACCCCCGGGACACTCCTCAGCTGAAAGGCAATCTGCCAGTCCAGAATCGTCCGCAGATCCATCAGGCTGTAGTCGTATCCCTCGTCGGCACGCACCTCGAACTGATAGATCTCACTCATCCCCGTGGCGATCGGCCCCATCTGCGGGTCGCCCAGTCCCGGAGGAATGCTCTCGCGGGCCTGCTGCAATCGCTCGTTGACAAGGTTCCGTGCCCAGTAGATGTCGGTGCCGTCCTCGAACGCCACCGTGACCGCCGACAGGCCGAACCGGCTGATCGACCGAATCTCGCTGACCCGCGGCAGCCCGCTCATCGCGTTCTCGACCGGAAATGTAATGAACTGTTCGACTTCGACCGGCCCCAGCGCCGGTGACGTTGTGAGCACCTGTACCTGCACGTTCGTCAGGTCCGGAACCGCATCCAGCGGTAGCGATCCGACCGCCGAGAATCCCGCTCCCAGCAGTACGACTGCCAGGAGCATCACGATGAAGCGGTTATCGAGCGACCAGTTGATGATGTGCGTAACCATGGAAATTTCCCGGGGAAAGCACTCCTGCGAGTCCTCTCCCGAAGTGTGTCTTCACCGGACGCCCGAAAGCGTCACCAGGCGTCTCGATCGCCCGCGGTGCCGGAGCCCCCGACACGTCGCATTGCTTCCGACGTGAAGCCGGAGCAGGGCAGGGCGTTTGTCGTTGAACGCCCTTCGCAACCGGCGGGATCTACTCCTCCAGCAGCTCAGCGAGCATCCGGGACTTCAGGGCAAAGCCGCCCTCCACCACGACGCGCTCCTCCGGAGCGAGACCCCGGAGCACCTCGACTGCATCCCGCGTGCGACGTCCAACCGTGACATCCCGCCGGTGAAACTCGCCTTCGCCCGTTTGTACGAACACAAACTTAGTCCCTTCGTGCTCCTGGAGACTGTGCCGCGGCACCTGCAGGACCTCTTGAGAATCCACATCAGGGAGCTCAACCGTCACGAACATTCCCGGTTTGAGCAGCCCCTCCGGATTGTCGGCCTTCGCACGCAGGGCGATCGTGCGGGTCGACTCCTGAACAACATCCCCCGTATAGAACACCCGGGCCTCGAACACGCGGTCCGGCCATGCTTCACACCGCACCTGCACGATCTGATCGTCGAGTCGTTCGAGCAGTGGCAGGTGCGTCTCGTAGATGTCGGCCGTTACCCACACCGTCGACAGGTCGGCAATCGTAAGGATCTGCTGTTCGGGCCCCACACGTTCGAGCAGCACGACGTCTTTGGAGATCACTGTCCCGTCGAACGGCGCAATCACGGGATAGTGAGCCAGTCGCTCTCCCTGCCGGGAGGGATCGACATTCTGCAGATCCTCCTCTTCCAGTCCGAGAATCTTCAGAGTCGTCTCGGTGACAGCGATGTTCGTCTGCAGCTCTTTCACCGTCTGCTGTGAGAGTCGCGACGCCTGCACGGTGTCCTGAGAGATCTGTTCGCACAGGGACTGCAGCGTCGACCGTGCCGCGTCGAGTTCCGCACGGGCTTCGACCAGTTGCCGACCGGCCACCGCTCCGCTTTCGGAAAGCGGCGAGAGCTGTTCCACCAGCGTCTGAGAGCGCAACAACTCGACATAGGCCGTCATCAACTGCTGGCGGTATCCCCCCATCGTGCGGTCCCTGAGGGCCTGTTCGATCTCGTCGACGCCCGCCGACTCCCGCATCATCCCGATCATGGCCCGGGTGTTCTCACCGACCTCCTGTGTCCAGTGGTGGCGTGCCTGAGCAAACTCCAGCTTGAGCCGGTCCTGATGCAACTGAAGCATCCCCTGACCGACCTCCCTGCTTTCGACCACGACGAGCAGATCCCCTTTTCGCACACGGTCGCCAAACCGGACCTTCACATCGCGGACACGCCCCTCGACAAGGGGAAACACATGAGCGAGCCGGTCTTCATTAAGGGCCACCTTGCCGGTCAGTTCGATCTCCTGCTTCATCGGAGCCAACCCGACCGGCGCGACCTTCAATCCGGCCGCCTCCCACATCTCGTATGGAAACGGGATCGCCTCACTCTCCGGGATCCCCTGCAGACCCGTCGGCTCCTCGACAGCTTCCCTCGACGACGACTTTGCCACGACGCGGCCATCAGGATCCCACCGGGCACGCGCCAGCCAGGCCCCCACTCCGAGAACAGCAACGACGGCGGCCGCCACCGCGTACCGCCGGACAACAAACGGTTTCATCCCAAAGCTCCGCAGAACTGGCTCGTGCACCGGCATCACAAACAGGACATCGGTCACTCAGGGTTTTTCATGCCGAAGGTGCCAGCGTGCTGCCGATCCAGGGGGTGCACGAGCACAGCAGCGCCGGAACTCAGGCAGAACAGCAACGACACAGCGACCAAGGACGCGAATCAACCGCCCGAGCCACCGAGCGTGGCTGCAGGCAGGACTCATCAGCCCTCAGCAGTGCATCCGGCAGAGCAATTGCAGCGTGTCCGGGGCGGCTCCGGGACCGGTGCCAAACGCTGCCACCGCCGTCTGACGCGACGACGCACCGACACCGCACTTGGCAGCCGGATCCGCCGGTACGCACAACTGCGCTGCCCACGACGACATGGCAGCCATCAGCGTCGAAGACGTCCCCGAGAGGACCACGGGCAGCGAATCGCCGGAATCTCCAAACGGAGAATTCTCATCGGGCGCGACTGGTCCCCGACTGTTCGGAAACCGCAGATGCCAGTGCCAGCCCAGATGCAGCGCGTCCGGATCTCCCCCATGAAACAGCGAGAGATGGGTCGCCAGATCCGTACAGTCTGCACTGTGCTCATGGCCCCACAACACCGGGCCACGCCACAACGAAACGAGCAGCAGCAACCGCAATGCAACGGCGCTGACACTCTTCCATCGTTGAGCCCGACCGGACAAGACCTGTACGCTCCCTGAGTGGCGAATCAGAAAATCTACTGTAGGTCGACCGATTCGCGTGTGTCAAACTCCGTCGGGATTCGGAAGCGAACAAAGAGAATTCGTTCCGCAGCGGCTTCGAAAGGGGTCACCCGTCTCCCGACCTGAAGACGAGGAGTGACTGATGGCGATTCCCCATGCGAATCCCGGTGAAGTGATCGACGTCCGCCCTCTGGGCCCCGAGCTTGCGAACACGAGGACCCACACGCTGATCAAAACCGACACCCTCGAAGTGGTTCGTCTGGTCATGCGGGCCGGAAAGGAAATCCCCGAACACAAGGCCCCCGGCGAAATCACTGTCCAGTGTCTTGAGGGCAAAATTGCCTTCACCGCCTCCGACCGCACGCAGGAGCTCTCGGCCGGACAAATGCTCTACCTCACACCGGCAGAACCTCACGCTGTCCGCTGCATCGAGGACGCGTCATTTCTCCTGACGCTTTTGCTGAAGCCCTGACCGGCTTCGACCCGTCGCACCAAAACCGGGCGACGACGCCTCCAGGCGCCTGTCCTGCGCTGACGTTGACCAGCGGTGCAGGGCAGGCCGCCGTGGCCAGGCCAGGTTCGCAGCCTTCCGCCGAAGTGATGTGTGCAACCGGTGGATGCTCCCGGAATCCTGCACGAGATTGAGCGCGCCTTTGCCCCGATCAATCACGTGCTCACGGCCTGGTCCTCACGCCTCTTCAATTACCGGTTTGCGCGCGAAGTGCACGATCGCCGTCAGCAGCACGAACGCCCCCAGCACACCAAAGCCGATCTGCCGAAAATCACTCGCCCAAATGCTGAACAGGCTTCCGAACGTAGCCATCCCGGCGGCAATGAGCATCAGCACGTTCCATTGTACGAGCTTGGCCCCTCGCGGCTGGGAGTCGCCCATCAGTCGCTTCGAGTTGAACACGAAGAAGAAGGTCCAGTAGGCGATCGGCAGCAGCATCATGCCGAACATGCTGGTCGGGACCGCCAGCCAGACCGCCGCCTTGCTCCACAGGAAGGGACCAGTCGCACCGACGATCCCCGCGATGAGGGCACCGCCGCGGTGTGCCATCCCCTGCGCCGGCAGACCAAGCATTTCGCAGACAACGAAGCCGTTGATGAGCATCAGGATGATGATCGTCGAAATCGCCATCCCCAGCACACCGATGCCGAACACATACTGCGACGTCGCCCGTCCGACCAGCTGCTCCAGCGATCCCGCCAGATTGAAGGCGTCCCGCTTGACCAGCATGGCAGCGACAACCCGGTCAGCCTCCGGCAACGCCGCTCGCCGCTCCCGCAGTGCCTCCGGGTCGCTTTTGAGTTTCTCCATCGCCGCCCGGGCAGATTCGGCCCCCTCGGTCTGCGTCAGTTCGTCAGCGATCCGCGCATCCAGCAGTTCCTCATAACCGTTGATGAGGTTCCCGGCTGGCTGCACTGCAGAGGGATCCCCCTCGTACATCTCCACCAGACCCGGTTCTGCGACGGCATGGAACTGCGTCGCAGCAGCGATGACGACACAGCCGGTCGCCAGAATGAACGGGATGAACAGCCCGGTCGACAGATCGAAGATCGCCAGACCACGGAAGGTCGGCCCCCAGCCTTTCGCCAGCATCGAGTACGGCAACAGAAAGGTCATGTTGATTCCCACCGCCGTTGCCGCCGCGGTGATCATGACCTTCTGCTGATCGCTGACAATCAGCTTCGACCAGAAGGACTCGAAATCCCCCGTCTTCGCGATGACCTCCTGCAATTCGGGCGTCGGTCTGGTCAGAAGACTCAGGTCCGGAACAAAGCCCATCAGCACGTGACCCCAGTCGAGCCCCTGTTCGCTGACGCTCAGCTTGATCACCACTCCGAAGAAGCTGATGACGACGATCGCCACCATCGCCTTGAGAATCCACTCGAATACGCGGATCCCCCAGCCCCCGCTGTTGTAGAACCAGATCACGGTTGTCGCCGCAGTCAACAGCACAAGCGAACAGACGAGGTTCTGGCCGAAGGGGGACATCTGGCCCAGTGAGTCGCTGAACAGGTTCTGCGTCATCGCAGCCTTGCCGAGAGCGAACTGCGGCATGCACCACACCAGATTCGCCATCATCGTCGCCAGGGCCCAGCCCCAGCCCAGCACCGGGTTGATATGCCGGTTAATCGCACTGAATGGGCGCTCTCCGGTCGACAGCGTCACATAGCCGATCGCACTGAGCATGATCACACCGAGGATCATCGCCAGTGCCTGCACCCACATCATGTTGCTGCCGGCCAGCACCCCGAGATAGAGGCTGCCGGCCAGCGACCCGCCTCCCAGCGTAATCGCCGACTGGAGCCACCCCGGGCCCGAGAGGCGAATGTACGTCCCCAGCGTTGCCATCGGCCCCCGCTGTCGGGCCTCGATCAGCAACTGCCGCTCGCGTTCAACGCGGGTTGACGGAGCCTGCTCGGCCGCCTGCGGGGCGGCAACGGACGTATCACTCATTGGAAGAGATCCGGAAAACGCTTCGTGCAACTCTGAGAAATCGCCACCCTATCGATGCCAGAATCCTGAAGCAAGCAGCCCTGATTCTCCCCAGGATCCAGTTTCCCCGGGGATCGAGCTGATTTCGGGAAAACCGCAAGTTTTTGAGACATCTTTGGCTCCCGCATCCGGGAAGATCCCGCCACCGGGAATCAGGGAGGGAATTGACGGGTGCCCCCTCGAGGGTGACAATGCCAGCGAACCGGCCCCGGTCGGAGTGCGCAGCCAGCTCGCGGCCGGAGTCCTCGAGAGCGTCTTGCGCTCCCGAAGCGCCCCGGGCGGCAGCATTCCGCGGTCAAGGCCACTGTCCTCAAACCTCGCCGTAACGATCCGGGGATCGAGCCAGTCTGATGCGGCTCAAGCAGGCAAGCAGGCCTTCGCGGCCACAACGGGGTCACCGTACGTCGAGCGAAAAGGGACTTTGAAGACAAGATGGAGAAACCGAAGATTCGTGCCGTTGCCTTCGACCTCGATGGCCTGATGTTCAATACCGAAGAAGTCTTCCAGCAGACAGGAACACAGGTGCTGGCTCGTCGCGGAAAGCGGGCGACCCCCGAACTGTTCCAGCAGATGATGGGGCGGCGAGCCGAAGAAGGCTTCACCGCGATGATCGAGATGTACTCCCTCTCCGAGACGATCGACGAGCTTCGCGCCGAGTCGGAGGAGATCTTCTTCGAACTGCTCCCCTCGATGCTCAAGCCGATGCCCGGCCTGATGACCCTTCTCGAGCGGATTGAGACAGCCAATCTCCCCAAAGCGGTCGCGACCTCATCCCCCCGACGTTATCTCAACAAGCTGCTTCGGCAGTTCGATCTCGTCGAACGGTTCCCGGTCACACTCACGGCGGAAGACGTGCGTCTGGGCAAACCGGATCCCGAAATCTACCTCACCACCGCCGAGCGGCTGAACGTGGCCCCCCACGAGATGCTGGTGCTGGAAGACAGCGAAATGGGAACCCGTGCCGCCGCGGCCGCCAACGCCCACATTATTTCGATCCCGCACGAGTTCAGCCGGCATCACGACTTCAGCTCGGCCAAGGCCATCGCTTCTCGCCTGGATGACCCGCAGATCCTCACGCTGACCTGACACCACCTGCCGTGCCTGCACCGGGGCACGGCACACAGGAACATCCCAGGTCCGGACAGACAGCGTCCTCAGTCCCGGTCGATGGTGACCCTTCTCGGGAAGACAGCGCCCCGTCTCTCTCGGCGCTCTGCTCTCCCCCCCGCACGTCCTGCCTCGCTCCGATCTGTCCCGCCGGA
>CAZUXX010000037.1:2014-12352 GCA_964624215.1 uncultured Planctomycetaceae bacterium | reverse complement strand
ACGCCGAACGACGCGATCACCCCGGACTCTGATCCCGACCGGCCGCACAAACCGCCACCGGACATTCCGCCTGCCCCACGGCCGGAACCGCAGCCCCAGCAACAATAAACGGCGTCCTTGAAGTCTCGCTGGAGAAGCATTTCGCCGACCCCTCGGCCGACGGGATGCTTCTCCTCATTTTTACGGAGCGGGCGACGTATGCACTTCCCTCAATCCTGTCTGTCCCCCGTACCGGACCATTCAACTGTTCACTCGGGGTCCCCAGCCGGTACACTTCTCTTGGCTGGATGAGGCCTTCCACTGGAGCGCACTCAGGGACGCCGGGCATCGCTGGCGGCTTGCTCTCCCGAGCGGTGCTGATCATCCGAATGCCGACCCGTATCTCCCGGGACAGGATTCAAAGCGCACCCGATGTCCGTTGGAGCGGAACCTGCCGAGATTCCCTGGGCAACTCCTCCGGAGTCAGCCCACGCACCGGGATCAACCATCACGCAGGAAGACAGGGCTCACCACCTCTATACCCTGCTCCGCGGATCATCCCAGTTGAGGATGTTCCGCGACGCGTCGACCGCCGCTCTTCTCTTCCTCGCTGGCTGGTTCGCCGCCGTCTTCGTGGCACTCCTGCTCGACGCCGTCCTCGCCCTGCCGGCACCCATCCGCATCGCCATCGACATTGCCCTGCTCGCCTCCCTCCCTGTGCTCGGCTGGCTGGTGCTGCGATCGATTCTCGCACACCGCTTTGAACCACGCCGGGCTGCCCGACAGGTCGAAGAGCAACTCGGCTCGGGCAACAGCACCCTCATCAACGCAGTCGAGTTCACGGCCTCGCCCGCGGGACGGCAAAGTCTCATGCTTCGCGATCGCGCCATCCGTATGGCCGAAGAGAAGTCGCGCCGGCTCACCGTTCTCGAAGTCGTTCCACTCACCCGCCTCTACCACGCGACCGGCTGGCTCGCCGCAACACTGCTGGTCATCGGACTGGCGTGGCTGATCGCTCCACGCATGTTCGCCATGGTGCTGCCCCGGTACTGGCAACCGCTGGCCAGCCATCCCCCGTACACACTCGTCACCTTCGAGGTCGTCATCGATCCGGAGCCGGTCTATCACGGACGCCCCGTCACCATCGAAGCCACCCTCGGGGGACCCGAACAGGTGGAACAGGCCGAGCTCGTCTTCGTGGACGAACTGAACGGGTACGAAGCCGTCCCGATGTTCCCCCTCGCCGACGATCGGTTCGTTCTGGAACTCGAGGAAGCAACCCGCTCGCGGCAGTTCTTCATCAATACCCCACAGGGTCGCAGCGAACTGATGTCGCTCGACGTGCTCGCCGTCCCGTTCTTCGAAGACATCCAGATCCAGCTCAACTACCCCGAGTACACCGGCTGGGCTCCCCAGCGACAAAGGCTCGATCAGCGGGGCATCCGCACTCTCGCCGGGACCGAAGTTACCATCACCATCCGCAGCAACCTGCCTCTCGAACACGGGCGACTCGGTTTCCTTGGTCGTCAGCAGCGGCTGGTCCCCCGAACCGACGATTCCACCGTGGTGTCCGGGACGACAGCACTCCACGCCGACGGAGAAATCACCCTCACCCTCGTCTCCGACAACGGTGTCGACAGTCTGGAGCCGGTGCGAATCCCGGTCACCGTAGTCGCCGACGGGATCCCGCGCGTCGCCATCGCCCAACCACAACAGCACATCGTCGTTGTCGAGAACTGGACCGTCCCCGTCACCGTCGAAGCCATCGATGATGTCGCCATCGCCCGGCTGACACTGCATCGCAGTGTCAACGGCTGGGGACCATCCCCCGTCGAGCTGCCACTCGAACCGCTCGCCGGCGGGCTCTTCCGCGCCCGCGGAACCTTTGACCTCGCCGCTCTGGGAGCCCGCGCCGGTGACGTCATTACCTACTACGCCACCGCCGAAGACACACACCCCGATCCACCACACTTCGCTGATACCCCCACCTGCGTCATCCAGGTGATCTCCGAAGAACAATACGCGCAGTTCGCCCGGCAGCGATACCAGATGGACGAGATGATCGACGAGCTCGAAGCCATTCGCTCCGGACTCGAACAGTTGCACGAACAACGTGAGGCGGCGCTCGAGGAGTTGGAAACCCTGCAGAAACGCCTGGAGGACTCGCCGGATGATCCCGAAACGGTCGAGAACATTCGCGTCGCTCAGGTACAGCTTGAAGCCCACGCCGATCGCATGCAACAGCTTGCCGACCGGCTCGAGAAGAGGACCGCACAGCCGGAACTCTACGACCTGGAGCAGCCGTGGAACCAGATGCTTCAGACGCTCCGGAAAAACCTGGAACAACAGGCCGCCTCTGCCGACGCGCTGGCAGAGACACTTCGTCAGATGCAGGAAGGGGGGCTGACGCCCGCGCAGATCCGGCACTTCACAGAGCAGCTCGACCAACTCCAGCAGGAGCAGCAGCCACTCGACGATCGACAACGGCAGCAACTCGACGCCGCCCGCGACGATCTCGATCTGTTCCGCATGGCAGACGACCTCCTCACACAAACCGAACGCCTGCGGAGCGTGATCCAGCAACAGCGGGAACTGACGAACCGCATGGCCGAACTGAAGGACACACCCTCCCTGCCCTCCTCGCAACAAGACCGCGCCGACTCCCTCGCCCGCGAACAGGATGCGATCCGGGAGGAACTGGACGACATCGTCCAGCAGATGCAGCAGGCAGCCGAAGCGGCCCAGGACCGTCTCCCCATGATGGCCGCCAGCGCACTCGGACTCTGCCAGTCGATTGGCGAGCTGCAGATTCCGGAAGATCAGCAGCAGGCCGCTGCAAAAGCCCGCGAACGTCAAGGAGAGGCCGCTCACCAGCACGCCCACTCCGCCGCTGAGAATCTGGAATCACTCGTCGCGCAGTGTCCGGACTGTCAGGACGCTGCAGGAGAAATTCATCCCGAACTCGACGGCCCGCTCTCACTGTCACGGACCGCTATCCGCAATACGCTCGAACAATTGGCACAAAGCCGCAGTATTCCCGGACTGGGCAATCCCGGTCAGGGCCATGGACGCAGTCAGACCCCGGGAGACGGCCAGCACGGACAGGGAGGCACCAGCGGAAGTTCAACCGGAGGACAGGCACAGTCCTCCCCCTTCTGGAACCCCGGGCAGACATCTCCCGGACCCCAGGCCGAAATGCCCGTTCTCGGTCCACGCATGCAGGTCGACGACTCCCGCGAGCGCCCCTCAGGTCAGCTCGGTGCCGACGAACGCGGCTCGTTCCTCCCCGGTCACGACAACACCCCGTTGGCAGGACCGGAATCGATCAACCCCGAAACTCGCACAGGCCGCCTGCAGTCGATCGGAATTCTTCGCGGCGTCCCCGTTCCCTTCCGGCCTGACGCAGAGGCCTACTTCCGGCGTCTCGCTGAGGATGAAGCGACCCTCCAGTCCCGGCCGTAAATCGTAATCCGACCAGCAGC
This sequence comes from uncultured Planctomycetaceae bacterium, assembly GCA_964624215.1. Classification (GTDB taxonomy): domain Bacteria; phylum Planctomycetota; class Planctomycetia; order Planctomycetales; family Planctomycetaceae; genus CAZUXX01. The sequence goes on along the minus strand of CAZUXX010000037.1, from coordinate 8,891 downwards.
ACGCTCGGTGAATGACGTTTCATCTCCCGGACGGAGGACGACGTCGCCGCTGCGTCAGAAAAGGGGGCCGGAGTGGGCCTGTAAGCCGGGTTCTGTCGAGGACGATCATTTCTCTGGGGTGTGAATTGCTTCACACCTCGACGCGACCTACCCGGAGATCGTGCCCAGCGGGCATCGCCACGGACCGCGACGCGGGAGTGAGCTGAACATCTCAAACCGGAACACGAGGCTCTCCCCCTCAATCCCCGCGATTCGAGACGTTCAACCCACTCCCCTTTCTCCTGCTTGGTCTTGCTCCCGGTGGGGTTTGCCTTGCCGGCGCTGTCACCAGCGACCGCGGTGCGCTCTTACCGCACCGTTTCACCCTTGCCTGTGCGGGAAAACTCCCCGCCATCGGCGGTCTGTTCTCTGTGGCACTGTCCCTATCCTCACGGACGGTGGGAGTTACCCACCACCGTGTCCTGTGGAGCCCGGACTTTCCTCCACCAGACCGGTTCAGAGAACCGCTCCGGCAGCGATCGCCCGGCCCACTCCGGCACCGCATCGCATTGTACGCCCCCTGGCATCTCGCGTTGAGTCCGCCCACACTTCCATCGCGAACCGCTGTCACTGGCAACTGCCAACGAACCACTTCGCGACGCCCCGGCTCCCCGCGCGAACCCCTGGCAACCGGGCCGGGCTCACTTCTTCACCATTTGCCGCCACCAGGTCCGCTTTTGCGGGTTTGTTGCTTTTTGGCAACATTCAAATGTGCCGGTCACACCGGTTTCTCCGCCTCACGCAGCGTTCCCAGATCCTACGATCGTTGTGTCCGGCAGAGTCGATGATCCCGGGACCACTGCCGCGTTGAGAACGAACGCAATAACGGGCTTCATGAGTCGTTTCGGGAGAATCATGCTCAAGTCGAACAGATTGCAAAGACGAAAATATACGTCAGATGGTTCCGTCCAATCCTGAAAACGCCTCACAAGGCGGCTTGACGGACTGGACCGGGGGGCACCGTCGCGAGGGGGAAACAGGGGTGCTTGGGATTGACCGTCGTTCGGACACATCGTCCGCTCCGACGCGCCTGCAATCCTGGTCTCTCGTGCGAACGTGCTTTGTTCGTAGTGGATTTCTGACGGCCCGGGAGATTGGCCCGGTCCGTCGCATTCGTCAAGTACCAGGCGTAACAACGTCAGATGGCATCGCCTCTCGCAGGCTTGCTATCCGCCGCGGTTCACCCGGTGCCATTGCTGAGGCAGATAACTCTTCGGACCCAGAGACTGCCCCGACCCGAAACACGTTGGAACTCACCCGCGACCCACGGGACTGTTGAGCCAGCCTGCGTACCAGGGTTGAAGATCCGGAGGGAGACTCCCTCTGACCCAGAACTATTGCGATTGGAGAGCCCACAATGAGGACGATCTTCACAACTGGTCAAGTTGCCAAGATCTGTAAAGTCGCTCCACGGACTGTCAGCAAGTGGTTCGATTCCGGGCGTCTGCGGGGCTACCGCATCCCCGGATCGCAGGACCGCCGCATCCCCCGGGAGCACCTGATCCGGTTCCTCAAAGAACACGGAATGCCACTGGGAGAACTCGAAGATGAGGCCCTCGGCAAGCTGCTGCTCGTCGGCATCGACGGTGCCGTCCGCGCCAGCCTCAGCGAAGCCATCTCTCCCAACGACTTCCGTGTCGAATACGCCGTCAGTGGCTTCGAAGCCGGCATCCAGGCCGAATCCCTGCATCCGGACTGCGTCGTCATCGACTTCGCCATGAGTCGGCAGGAAGCCCTGATGATCGCACAGAATCTCCGACGCAACAGTGACTACAACGACACCGTGCTGATCGGACTGTTGAGCGACGAAGACAACGCCAGCGGATTCGATCGAACGCTCTTCAACGAGACATTCCGCAAACCGTTCGACTCCAACCTCCTCGCCGAACGAATCCGGACACTCGTCAGCCGCAAGAAGCAACTGGCCTGAGTCCGACAAGCTCCTTTGCGAGCGGTCGCCCGGCGCGTCTTGCCGGTACCACAGCTCACGCGGTAGCATGGATGCTCCGCGGGCCCCGTTGGCCGCACGAGAATCCGCTGCGAGAATCAGCCGCCTGGTCCTGGTTCGGACACCACTGACGAACACCGTGGGTCCAACCCTTGTCGGAGGACGTCTGACGCCCACGACCCGGCAGCAATCCTCGCTCAGCCATTCATGTGCTGCTCGTTCGGCCGGCTGCTGGTCAACATGACGAACCGGAACACGGGATGGGCGACTCGATAAATGAGGCCGGGGCGATGCGACAACCACGCATCTCCCCGGCCTTGCTTCGTTTACTGCCGGTCCTGCTCATCGCGGCAGCGACCCTCCTGACCCTGCTCCGCACGCGCGACGCAGTCGGCGAACTGCCATCCCACCCCCAGGGACCGGGGCTCACACTCGACGAAATCTTCAACATCGAGGCCGGCGTCTCGCTCTGGCGGGCCACCATCCACCACGGGCTGACACTCTTCTCACCCCGCGGCGCCAGACAGGTCTTCGGACAGCCGGACTACAACCACGATCACCCGCCGCTCGGACGGCTGGCGATCGGAGCGGCTCACGATCTCGCCCTCTCCCTGGCCCCTCCCGAGCAGACAGCAGGCCCCTATTCCGTTGCCGCTGCACGCGCGGCGCCGGCACTCGCATTCGCCATAACGGTGCTCATCGTCGGGCTTTATACACTCCGTTGGTATGGCAGCATCGCCGCCACCGCCGCTGCCCTCGCCACCGCCCTGATGCTGCGACTCTTCGGACACGCTCACCTGGCATCGCTGGAAACCTCGATCGGACTCACGTTCACGCTGACGGTCCTGGCGATCGCAGACAGATGGGCAACCCCGTACCCGGCAGCAACCGACCCACCGCCCGACCGACCCGAGAACCTCACGCGACCACTTCCATCCTGGCGGGCAGTGATTGTCGTCGGGGGATTTCTGGGACTGGCCCTGCTCACAAAGATCCAGGCGGTCCTGCTGCCGATTCCGGTCGCTCTCTGGGCCCTCTGCCTATTTGGGCCAAAAGCCATCCCGCGCATTCTCGTGTGGGGACTGGTCGGCGTCGCCCTGTTCTTCCTGCTGTGGCCCTGGCTCTGGCTCGACCCGATAGGACACACACTGGAATACCTCGGCCGCACGCGCGAACGCCCGATCCTTTACTGCTACTACCTGGGTGAACGCTACGCCGACCGCGACGTCCCCTGGCACTATCCGTTCGTCATGGCGGCCGCCACCATTCCGGTCGGAACACTCGTGCTCGGACTCATCGGTTGCCGTGGCCAGCTCCGCCGCGATCCGAGAGCCACCCTGCTGATCGCCGTCATCCTGTTCGTCCTCGCCTTCTTCGCTCTGCCGACAATCACCGTTTATGACGGCGTCAGACTCTTTCTCGTCATCTTCCCGCTGTGGGCCCTGCTCGCTGGCCGCGGAGTCGCACACCTCTGCAGCTGGCTCACCTCCAGCACTCAACGAGCATGCCTGGCGGCCGGCCTCATCGTTCTTTTCGGTGCCCAGGCCATCGAACTGGCAAAGATGCACCCCCTCCACTTGAGCAGTTACAGCCCGCTCGTCGGGGGTCTTCGCGGAGCAGACCGACTGGGTTTCGAACCGACCTACTGGCGGGACAGCATCACCCGCGACCTTCTGCACGAGGCAGTAGAACATCTCCCTGCCGGCAGCACGATCTACCTCGCCCCCGTGCTGCACCCCGCCAATCGGATCGATTTGCCTCTGCTTTCACCCATCCTGCAGAAACACCGCCTGCAGATCGACGCCTACGACGATCGCGATCCGTCCAAGGCCGATATGCAGTATGTCCTCGTCTTTCGCCGCCATGCCGATCCGTGGGCGTCCCTCGAACCGGCTCCGGCAAACGGGCATCTCCTGGCTCAAGTCGAGCGCAACGGTGTGCAACTCGCCGCACTGTACCAACTTGCGGAAAAGTGACGGCTGCGGGACACAGCCCCCCGGCGACAGCAGACTCCGCGTTTGCCTCTCGGACCTGGATTGACTATCCTGCTGTGCTCGCAAAAGTTCGAACTCCATGCTCCCTGTTGTCTCATGAGCACTCTCAAGAAGAACAAGCGGATCAAAAGGGCCAAGCAGATCGACCTGTACGGCGACCTCAAGCCCGGCCGCGGAAACAAGCTCTCGCAGCGAGGTAAGGCCAAGTACCTCGGCGGAAACGGTCGGAAAACGACCGGCATCACCAAGCGCCTCTTCCGCAAGAACCTGCAGAAAATCCAGGTCGTCGAGGATGGTCGTGTCGTTCGTCGCCGCGTGCCGGTCAGCCTGATCCGCAATGGTGTGATCGTCAAGCCGATCCAGCGCGCTCCGTTCACTCTCGACGAAGAGTAGTCTCTCAACCAGAGACTTCACAATCTGCTGCAGCGACGCCGCGGACCGTCTCCACCGTGGCGTCGCTCTTTGTGCGCGCACGGAACCATTCCCTTCCCCGGTCGCCACACACGCCACGCCGCTAATGACACACGTGCCCGTCCCGCCGCAACGCCGCATCGCGTAACAGGCGCATCACCTGCTGTCTGTCAGCTCCCACCTGCAGGATCGCAGGCTCGTCTCGGGCCCCCGCGCTGATCCCGCAAAGGGCCTAACCCACGGGTGCCGCGACCGGCGCCGCAACACCGGCTTTCTCTGCCTCCTCCGCGTCCGAAGAGCCATTCAGGGTGAGGCGCAACAGAATCGGAATGACGTACAGCGTCATTACGGTGCCCGACAGCAGCCCCCCGATGACCACGCGCGCCAGCGGAGCCTGGAGTTCACCCCCTTCGCCCAGCCCCAGTGCCACGGGAAGCATTCCGAGCACAGTCGTCAGCGTCGTCATGATGATCGGCCGGAAGCGACGGACGCATGCCCGGCGAATCAGCGACACCAGCGGCACGTCCGGCTCCTCGTCCCGCAACTGGTTCGCGTAATCGACCAGCACAATCGCATTGTTGACCACAATGCCGGCCAGCACGATCAGACCAATAAACGACTGCACATTCAGCGTCGTGTCCCAGTACACCAGGGTCAGCAGCACGCCGATCCCTGCCAGCGGCAAGGCAACGAGGATCAGCAACGGCTCCTTCAGCGACTCAAACTGCGACGCCATGATCATGTACATCAGCAGGATCGCCAGAACCAGACCACCCAAGAGCATCTGAAAGCTCTTCTCCTGCTCCTCGTAGTCTCCCCCGATTTCAAGGGTGAAGTCATTCGGGGTCGGGATCGCTTCGAGCCGCGCCTGCAGATCGGCAACCGTCGCGCCGAGATTTCGGTCCGACACCGAGGCCGAAATCACGATGACCCGCTGACGATCGAGCCGGTCAATCGCCAGCGGAGATTGATCACCCCGAATGCTCGCGACGTTCTTCAGCGGGATCAGCCGGCCATCGCCGGTAGCAAGATTCACTTCACCGATGCTCGCCAGTCCGGAGCGGTCCTCCTCGCGAAGCCGGACGAGCACGTCGAACTCATCCCCGTCCTCGCGAAAGATCGTGGCGGGAATCCCGCGGATCGTCGCTTCCAGCGCGTCGGCCACATGCTGAACCCTCAGCCCCAGCAGTGCCGCCTTGTCGGGATCGATCCGGATCGATACCTCCGGACGCTCGTCCTTCATCTGCTGCTCGATGTTGGTGATGCCGGGGACCGACTCCATCTCCCGCATCACCACCGTTGACAGCTCCTGCGCGGTGCGACGGTTGTAGCCCCGAATCAGCACCTGCAGGTTGTCCCCTTCATTCGAACCGAACATCCGCGACATCGGCAGCGGGTTGTACACCCGCGCTCGCAGCTTCATCCCGGCCACAGGGCCAACGTCCTTCAGGATCCGCTGCCGGATCTCCTCCGCCGATTCGCTCCGCTCATCCCGCGGCTTCAACTGCACGATAAACCGGGTCGTGTTCCAGTCGTCACCATCCGATGCTTCATCACCGATAAAGACCGACACACTCTCGGCCTCGGGGAGCTTTTCATCGAGCACGCTCTCGATCTTGCGGGTCTGACGGTCGAGTGTCTCGAGATGGATACCCGGGGCCATCGTCCCGGTGATCCCCAGCCGTCCATCGTCCGTCTGGGGCAAAAAGTCCGTCCCCACGAGCGGGATCAGTCCCAGCGTCCCCGACGCAATCAGCAGGATGGGGAACATCGCCCAGCCCGGATGTCGCAACGCAGGGCGCAACGACGCCGAATAACCTCTCTCCATGGGAGCCAGAATCCACCGCCCCGACGCAGCAACCAGACGCGTCACGGCCACCGGAACCGCAGCAATCCGGCCCCACCGGGATCGCCGCCCCTCAGCTGCAGGAGCCCGTTCCTTCAGCAAAAACGCCGCCAGAACAGGAGTCAGCGTCAGGCTGACAATCAGCGAACTGACCAGCGAGGCCGAAACAACGTACGCCAGCTGATGCAGCAGGATCGACGCGACTCCGGTTGTGAACAGCAGCGGCAGAAAAACCACGAGCGTCGTCAGCGTACTCGCGGTGATGGCAGAACCGACTTCCCGGGTCCCTTTCAGCGCAGCTTGCGACGGGGGCAACCCGTCATCCCGCTTCCGGAAGATGCTCTCAAGCACCACGATCGAGTTGTCGACCAGCATCCCCATTCCCAGCGCCAACCCCCCGAAAGAAACGAGGTTGAGCGTAAACCCCTGGAAGTAGATCAGGATGAACGTCGCCAGAATCGACAGCGGCATCGAGATGCCGATCATCAGTGTGCTGCGGAAGCTGCCGAGAAACAGCAGCAGGATAATCATCGCCAGAGCCATCCCCGCAATGGCGGCCGACCGGATGTTCTCGATCGAACTGCGAATGAAGTCGGCCTTGTCCAGTCGAATCGCCAGCCGCAAATTGCCACCCAGCTC
>CAZUXX010000037.1:0-2004 GCA_964624215.1 uncultured Planctomycetaceae bacterium | reverse complement strand
GCCTTCTGAACCTCATCACTCACATCGATCGTGTTCGCACCGGACTGCTGGTAGACGTACACCATGATCCCCGGCTCACCGTTCAGCCGGGTCATCTCCGTCAGCTCCTGCACGCCGTCGATCACGTCGGCGACATCCTGCACCCGGACGACGGCATCACCCGAGCGGCGAATCACGGTCCTGCGGATTTGATCGAGATCCCGGAACTCTCCCCGGTTCCGCAGCAGCACATTCAGATCACCCGCGCGGACATGCCCGGCCGGCCCCGTCACGTTCTCCTCTTGCAGAGCCGTAATGACCTCATTGATTCCCATGCCCAGCGTCTGCAGCCGGTCACGGTCGATCTGGACCTGGATCTCCCGCTGAATCTGACCCCGCATCCCGACCCGGGCCACACCGTCCAGTCGCTCCAGACGCGGAAGAATCGTCCGCTCGGCAATCCGCGTGACCTCCGTCGGCGGCAGGGAACCATTCAGCCCCAGATAGATAATCGGTGATGCATTCGCATCGTATTGCCGCATCACCGGAGGCTCGACACCCTCAGGCAGATCGTTCCGGATGCGATCGATGGCCTGCCGCATGTCGGCCACGGCAGCATCGAGATTCGTCCCCCACTCAAACTGCACCCGAATGCTGCAGCTCCCTTCCAGCGTGCGACTCGAAAGACGCTCGAAGCCTGTCACCCCGCTGAGCACCTGCTCCAGCGGCCGCGTGACCAGAGTCTCAAGCTCTTCAGGACCGGCCCCCGGGTACAGCGTGGTGACGGTCACCGTCGGAAACTCGACATCCGGCATCAGATCGACCGACAACCCCCGCAAGGAGATCCCCCCCAGGATCACGACGATCAGGCACACCATGAACGTCGTCACTGGTCGGGCGAGAGCAACGCGCGTGAGCATTCCGTTGACTGATGTCCTTAGAAGTCGATTCGAATGTCAGATGAGCCAACGGACGGATTCCCCGTCCGCTCCCGGTTCACCGGGCAACACACCCCCCAGGGGCCACCCCCTCACCGATTGTCGCAAGCGATGTCGGCAGTCAGACCGGACCCGCCATCGCCGCTCGTAGGAGCGCATCTACTCCTCAGCGGAAGCGGGATCCCCACTCAGCGCATGCACGGCAATCGCGTCTCCCCCCGTCGGCCACGTCATCGCAACGGGATCCACCTGCTGACCGTGATGCACCAGCCGGCTCCCAAGCGTGATGACCTGCTCACCGGCTTTCAGACCCGAGAGAACCTCGTAGATCAGCCCGTCACCAAACCCGATCCGCACCGGACGCCGCTCCACCGTCGGTGGAGTCCCCTGCACCACGAACACGGTATGCCCATCCGGCTGATCGACAACCGCCTGCACAGGCACCACGTCGACCGAACGTGGCTCCTGAGACAGAATCGTCAGCCGTGCATGCATCCCCGGGCGCAGACTGTGTCGCGGATTCGGAATCTCAACACGTGCAATGCCGGTTCGCGTCGCCGGATCGATCGTCGGGGCCACACGCACGACCCGTCCATGAAACGATTTCCCCGGCAACCCGTCGACACTCACCAGCGTCTCCAGGCCCGGCTTCATGCGCTCAAAATCCTTCTCGATCACATGGACGTCGCACTGCACCTGATCGAGCGTGACAATCTGCATCAGCACATCGTTCGGCTGCGCCAGATCACCAATCTCGACCAGTCGCTCGGAGACAATACCCGGCAACGGAGCGCTGACCTTCAGGTCAGCCAGTTCAAGTCGCGCACGATTCAGCGTCGACCGTGCCTGTTCGACCCGGGCTCGTTCGAGAACCACTTGCGCCTCGGCCACTTCGACCGCCGACTGCGCTTCATCAAGCTGTGTGTCTGTTGCCGCATTCGCTGCCCGGAGCTCCACGATTCGCTTCAGGTGTCGGCGAGCCTGGTCCCGGACTGCCTCCTGGCTTTTCAGTTCCGCCTCGGCAACACGCAGGGCCGCTTCCGCCTGGGAAATCGCAATCAAATACCTGCTGGACCGCCTCCCCGAT
>CAZUXX010000036.1:6805-12544 GCA_964624215.1 uncultured Planctomycetaceae bacterium | reverse complement strand
AAGAGAGCCGTGAGATCCGCGTCAGCCGTCCCAACGACCAGCGCCAGAATCGGGCGCTGCATGGGCTGTGCCGGTCCCTGATCAACAACATGGTGGTCGGGGTGCAGACGCCGTACGAAAGGCGTCTGGAGATCGTCGGCGTCGGCTATCAGGCCTCGCTGGCGAACAACAAGCTCAGTCTGCAGGTCGGGTTTGCCAACACGGTCACGCTCGATGTTCCGTCGAATGTGACATGCGAACTCGCGTCCAACACGATGATTGTCGTTCGCAGTATCGACAAGCACGCCGTCGGGCAGTTTGCCGCGAATATCCGCAAGGTGCGTCCGCCCGAGCCCTACAAGGGGAAGGGGATCCGCTACCAGGGCGAGCAGGTTCGTCGTAAGGTCGGTAAGGCGATGGCTGGCGGCTAAGGCCCGGTGCGGGATCAGTCGCAGGGGAGTCAGTTGGGGCGAGCAGTTGGCTCGCAGGTTTTGCGTTCCCTGGCAACAGGGTCAATTCGAACAACGGTCGGTTGAGTCATGCGGCTCCAGCAACGAATTCAGAAACAGCGTATCCGTCGCGCCTTTCGCGTACGCAACCAGGTGCGTGCGAGTGGTCGCCCGCGGCTGTCGGTGTTCCGTAGCAACAAGCACATCTACGCTCAGTTGATCGACGACACCGTCGGCAAGACTCTGGCTGCCGCCAGCACGGCTGAGAAGGATCTCGCACAGGGCGAAAACGGCAGCACGAAGGCGGCTGCTGCCCGTGTAGGGGCGGCGATCGCCCAGCGGGCGGCGGAGAAGGGGATCACCGAAGTCGCTTTCGACCGTGGAGCGTACAAGTACCATGGGCGCGTCGCGGCCCTGGCCGACGCGGCCCGCGAAAACGGGTTGAAGTTCTAGAGTGAAACGAGAGTGCGAGAGGATCGCTGGTGGCGCGATCCGCTCGCAGTGTGTGCCAGTTGGCGTCCCGACTTGCCATCAGTATCGTGAACAGGATCTGGATCCCGTCCAGGTGAGAGTAGAGAATGTGGCCCAGCGGCCGCGTTGCGGTTCCTTCGGAGTAGTCAGGTGGCAGAATCCAGTCAATCCGGTCCCGGTCCAGAGCGCGTCGTCCAGATCCGCCGCTGCGCATGCGTGGTGAAGGGGGGACGCCGATTCAGCTTCGCGGCTCTGGTGGTCGTGGGGAACGAACGTGGCAACGTGGGCTACGGATACGGCAAGGCCACGGAAGTCCCGATGGCTGTCGAGAAGGCCAAGAAGCAGGCCGAACGCAGCCAGCGTCCTGTGCTGCTGAACGGGACGACGATTCCGCACCGGGTTGAGGGGCGGTTCGGTGCCTCGCGTGTGTTGCTGATTCCGGCCTCACCGGGAACCGGCATCATCGCCGGCGCAACCGTGCGTGCGGTGGTGGAGTCCGCCGGGGTCAAGGACATCCTGACGAAGAGTCGCGGGTCGAACAACCCGGTCAATCTGGTCCGGGCGACGATGGACGCGTTGAACAAACTGCGGTCACGTGATGAGGTGGCCCGTCTGCGAGGAGTGGAAGTCTAATGATTATCAACGACGTCCATCGCGGGATTCACAAGCGCAAGCCGAAGAAGCGGATCGGTCGGGGCAAGGGCTCCGGCCATGGGAAGACCTCGGGTCGCGGGCACAAGGGTGCCGGCAGCCGGGCAGGGCATTCCGCACGCCGGGGTTTCCAGGGGGGGCAAATGCCGCTGGCGCGGCTGATTGCCAAGCGCGGGTTCAATAACAACGCCTTCGCGACGAAGGTGTTGGAAGTGAATGTCGCTGCCCTCGAAGCACGGTTTGATGCCGGGGCCGAGGTCACTCCCGAGACACTGAAGGCGCAGGGGCTGGCCAACGGCCGCTTCGACGTCATCAAGATCCTGGGGAACGGGGAACTGACGAAGAAGCTCACCGTCCAGGCTCACCGGTTCTCGAAGGCGGCAGAAGAGAAGATCGCTACTGCGGGGGGCACCGTTCAGCGAATCTGACTTGCCGGGAAACCCTTCCGCACACTACCGTCCTCACTCGCCGACGTCGCTGCAGATTCGTCTTTGCAGCGACGTCGAAACGTGAAAGAATCCCGAACATTTGTCGCCGGGCTGCGAATGTCTTCAGGACGAACAGTCGCCGACAATGCAGGGGGGTCAGCCCGGGTCGGGCGACCAACAGACAACCAGGAGCCGGCCACGGGATCTGTCCCGCGGCCTTGATCTCGCGTCCCGAGCCGCAGTCGCGGCGGACAAAGGATTCTGACGCATGCTATCCCGTCTCGTTACTGTCTTCCGGGTTCCGGAACTGCGACAGAAGATTCTGCTCACACTGATCCTGCTGGCAGTGTACCGGATGGGATTCAAGATCCCCCTGCCGCTGATCGACCAGGAACAGTATTCGGCCGCGATCCGTGACCTGCAGAGTCAGGGAGGCGGGATGGGCCAGGTCCTGCAGGTCGTGGCGCTGTTCTCGGCGTCGCAGTTCGGTAATGCGACGATCTTCGGCCTGGGGATCATGCCCTACATTTCGGCGTCGATTATCTTCCAGTTGCTGGGGACGGTGTACCCGCCGCTGGAGCGTCTCCAGAAGGAAGGCGAGGCGGGCCGCAAGAAAATCAATGAATACACGCGCTACGCAACCGTCGCGATCTGTCTGCTCCAAAGCTGGTTCTGGATCTCGATGATCAAGGGAGGGATCGGTGGCACCGGAGGGGGTGTCATCGTCGATGAATACGACGGCCTGTGGTACCAGCTGATTGCCACCGTCACGATGACCGCCGGCACAATCTTTCTGATGTGGATCGGCGAGCAGATCGACGAATACGGGATCGGCAACGGGATCAGTCTGCTGATTATGGCAGGCATCCTGGCCCAGATGCCCGGTGCGCTGCAGAGTCTGCTGGCGCCGGCCTTCCAGGAAGGGACCATCAACATCAAGCCCGGCACCGCCGTCGGGATCGACAAGCTGCTGCTGCTCACTGCGCTGTTCATCGCGGTTGTGGTGGCGGTCGTCGCCATTACCCAGGGGCAGCGGCGGATTCCGATTCAGTCGGCCAAACACATTCGGGGTCGCCGCGCGATGGGAGGGACCCGCCAGTTTCTGCCGCTGCGTGTGAACCAGGCAGGCGTGATGCCGATCATTTTCGCATCCAGCCTGCTGATGATCCCGATGTTTGTCCTGAACGCCTTGAAGGAAGTCTGGCCGGAAGCCCGGTGGCTCAATGGTCTGGCATCGCTGTTTGACCCCAGTGGGCAGGGGTTCATCTACAATCTGTTCTACATCGCGCTGATCTACTTTTTCTGTTACTTCTGGACTGCCATCACCTTCAATCCGAAGGACATGGCCGACAACCTGAAGGATTACGGAAGCTTTGTGCCAGGGTATCGTCCCGGCCAGCGGACGGCTGACTACCTCGAAGCAGTGATGATTCGCATCACTTATGTGGGGGCGGCCTTCCTGGCGATCATTGCGGTGATTCCGATCATCGTTTCCAGCAGCATGAACATCGACTGGATGGTCGCAAGCTTTTACGGTGGGACGGGCCTGTTGATCGTCGTCTCGGTGGCACTGGATCTGGTCCAGAAGATCGACAGTCACCTGGTGATGCGCAACAAGGCCGGGTTGCTGGAAGGAAACGAGGCCGCCTGAGAAGGCGACAGACGCCCCTTGAGGCTCTGGTTGAGATTGATTTACCTGAACACGGGTCGCGCTGTGGCGCGTCCCGTGTTTCTTTGTCTGTTGTGGTCTGCTGTCGTATGCAGACCCGCACACTTTGATGTCGAGGTTTGAAATGGAACGGCAGCCCATCACCCGCGAGGGCTACGACAAGCTCGTTGCAGAGATCCGGCACCTGGAGGTCGAAGTGATGCCCGCCATTGCCGAAGCGATTGCCGAGGCACGTGCCGAAGGTGATCTCAAGGAAAATGCCGAGTACCACGGGCAGCGGGAAGAGCAGGGGCGGATCCAGGCGAAGATCAACCAGCTCAAGTCGAAACTCGCGAGTTGTTACATCGTCGACAAGGCAGACATGCCCAAGGGGCAGGTCACGTTCGGTTCGACGGTGACCGTGAAAGATCTCGACCTCGGGGACGAGGAAACCTACGAGTTCGTCGGTCCCGGCGAGGAGGACTACGACGGCGACGTGATGAAGATCCTGACGACGAGTCCCATCGCCAAGGCCCTGATGGGCAAGAAGGTGGGGGACAAGGTCGACGTCGAAGTCCCGCGGGGAACGATGCAGCTTGAGATCGTGAAGATCATCGATCACGAGGGTTAGGTCGGATCGTGCTCCGGCTGCGGTGCCGTCCCACCGGCAATGGCCCGCCGTACGGGGAGGAGGGCGCCGGAAGCGACTCGGGCGGACAAAGAACGTGCGCTCAAGCCGGAGTAGGAGTGCTGCCGCACAGGAGGGTCGTAGCGGGCGGAGCGGGTTTGCCTGAGCGATTCTTCCCTCAGGGGGCGGTTTTGCTTGGCGGAGGTTGGGCCGCGTGTACGATGCGCAGTCAGAGACTGTGTCTTTCGGACGGCGGCCCGGCCGCGTGGCCTTTGCTGAACCGCGACAGGATGCCGGCAAATGAGCATGAGGTGGTGATGTGACCAAGAACGCACTTGCTGCTTCGTCGCTGGTCGCTGCAATCCCGGCCGGGGTCATGGCCTATCTGGGAGTCATGGCCTTCCTGGAGTACCCCGAAAAAATGGGGCTCATGCTCCAGATCGTCACCGGGACGATCCTGCTGTTCAGCGTGCTGCTGGTATTGATGCCGTTCGGCGTTCTACTGTTCGCGAAGAAGCCCGCATCGGATGAGGCTGCAGCAGGCGATGGGACTGGCGAGCCTGCGGAAACCGTAGCCGCTCCGGTAGCCGCGGGAGCTGCCGAAGGGGATCCGACCGAAGCGGGCCCCGTCATGCTGGACGAGGACGACGACTTCGATCAGGGCTTCGAACCAACCGGCGAGTTCCCGGCAGCCGAAGTCGATGAACTGGAGTTCGACGAACCGGCGATTGCAGAGGAGTCGTTTGAACTCGAAGACGATGAGTTCGACTTCGAGGACGACGACGAAATCCGCTGAACGGCCCACTTCGCTCACATCCCTCCGGCGCGTCAGCGGTCGAGTCGCCGACCGCGTGCCCTGAGTTTGGACCGACGAGTGCGCCGCGTTGCCGCCTCAACTTCGGTCCGATGTGACGCACGGTCGAATCGCTGCCTGCCCCGCGGGTGAACTGCGGCGAGTGGAACGGACGTTACGCCAGCCAGTTGTCGATCACCATTCCGCCGACATCCGTCAGGCGGAAGTCGCGCCCCTGGAAGCGATACGTCAGCCTGAGATGGTCCAGCCCGAAGCAATGCAGCATCGTGGCGTGCAAATCGTTCGGGTGGACGGGGTCGCGAACGACGCCCCATCCGAGCTCGTCCGTCTCTCCGTAGATCTGGCCGCCGCGAATTCCTCCTCCGGCGAGCAGCATGCTGAACGCGTACGGATGGTGATCCCGTCCGGTCACGTTCGCGGTGTTTCCGTTGCGGTTTTCACCCAGCGGAGTCCGGCCGAACTCACTGCCCCACACGACCATTGTGGAGTCGAGCAGGCCACGTTGCTTGAGATCCTTGATCAGCGCGGCAATGGGCTGGTCGGCCATCCCCGCGTTGTAGGGAAGTTCGACATCCAGGTTGGAGTGGTGGTCCCATGAGGCGTGGATGATGTTCACGAACCGCACACCCCGCTCGACCATTCGCCGGGCGAGCAGGCAGTTGCGGGCGAAG
>CAZUXX010000036.1:0-6787 GCA_964624215.1 uncultured Planctomycetaceae bacterium | reverse complement strand
CCAACCCGTAAGCCTCGAGTGTCGCCTTCGTTTCCCCCGAGAGATCGATCAGTTCCGGAGCGGCCGACTGCATCCGATACGCGAGTTCGTAGCTGGAGATGCGACTGGCAATCTCGGGGTCGTGCATCAGCTCGTAGCGACGGGAATTGAGATCGCGGAGCGTGTCGAGGCTCCTCCGCTGCATTTCGGGGGGAAGCCCTTCAGGGTTCTTCAGATTGAGGACCGGTTCTCCCTGGTTCCGGAAGAGCACACCCGCATGGACGCTCGGCAGAAAGCCGCTCTGCCAGAGAGTGGCCCCTCCTGACGATCCTCGGCCAGCGGTCAGGACAACGTAGCCGGGAAGATTTTGCGACTCACTCCCCAGTCCGTATGTCAACCACGACCCCAGCACCGGCAGTCCGAACGTGCCGCGGCCACACTGCATCATCAATTGACCGGGGTGGTGGTTGAACTGGTCCGTGTGCATGGAGCGAACCAGAAGCAGGTCGTCTGCAACCGTCCCGATGTGAGGCAGCAGGTCCGACAGCTCCATCCCGCACTCGCCGTAACGCTTCCACGTCCGTTTGGCGGGAGCCATCAGCCGGGCCGTCTCCGGCTTCAGAAAGGCGAACCGCACACCTTCGTATACGGATTTGGGGAGTGGCTGGCCGTCCAGCTCGACCAGCTTCGGCTTGCGGTCGAAGAGATCGAGTTGGCTCGGGGCCCCGGCCATGAAGATGAAGATGCAGGACTTCGCTTTCGCATCGAAGTGTGGCGGCCTGGGAGCAAGAGGATTGACGTGATCGGGAGCCACGCTCGCAGCTTCGAGGACACCATCGGCTGCCAGCATGGACGCAAGCCCGATCCCTCCCAGTCCGCTTGCCGAACTCAACAGGAATTCACGGCGCGTGCGCTCGACGGTCTGCAGCACGGGTGTGGGCAGTTGCTCTGGACGCGACATTTCACACAGCTCGCAATGACGGGTGCCGAAAAATCAGCATCGACTGATTTGTGCATTGTACGGAGAATTCGGCCGAAAAGGAGGTTCATCGGCTGACGAGGGTCGTGGCAGCGTTTCGCTCCTGACCGTTGGGCATCGCCCGGTCGTCACAGAGCCGGCTTGTGTTTCAGGCTTGCCGTTGCGAACTGGTGGCCTGCTCCCGACAAATCGTGATCCCGTGCACGGACATCGACGTTCATTTCGGGATAGGAAGTATGAGCTCGCTGAGGACGAACACCGTGTCGGAACGCCACTATACGCCTTCGGATCAGAGCCAGGGGTCAATGGAACTGTTTCTGGTCCTCCTGGCTTCCCTCCTCTTCCCTCCGATCCTGTTGTTCGGGTTCTTCGTTGTGAACCCGCGGGAAGAGATCGTCGTATTGCGGTTCGGGAAATATGTGACGACTCTCAGGACGCAGGGGATCCGCTGGATCCACCCGATCGGCCGTACGCTGCACCGCATCTCGACCCGCGACACAACACTCGACATCGCGACCACGACGGTGGTTGAATACAACGGCAATCCCATCGAGATCAGTGCCGTCGTGGTGTATCGGGTGGTCGACAGCTTCAAAGCGGCTCTGCACGTCGAGGACTACCGCCGCTTCATCCGGGACCAGGTGAGCGCCGTCGTCAAGCGGGTCACATCGACGTTCCCGTACGAGTCGGCCGACCCCTCCCGACCCTGCCTGAAGAAGGAGAGTGACGAGGTTACCGCGGAATTCATCCGTGAGACGCAATCGGCTGTCGCGCCCGCAGGCGTCGAGATCCTCAATGTGCGGCTGAACGATTTGACCTACGCTCCTGAAATCGCCCAGGCAATGCTGATGCGGCAGCAGGCGATGGCACTCGTCGATGCCCGCAAGACGATCGTCGAGGGAGCGATCGAGATCGTCCACGATGCCGTCCAGCGGTTACAGCATGCCGGGCTCGATCTGGATCCCGTGCGCCGCGAAGAGCTGATCGCCAACCTTCTGGTCGTCATCTGTAGCGGGGAACGGGCTCAACCGGTGTTGCAGGTGCAGTCCAAGGGCCGGCAACAGGTCCGCCATTCGTGATAGTCCACCTTTGAATCGAGCGGTAACTTGATCCGGCGAAGGGCGCCGTGCTTTCCCCGTCAGCGACGGATTCGTCTTTTGCCTGTTGCCCGAACGGTTCTGCACAGCGCCTATCGGCCCTGACGGGCCTGGAGTTCCATCACGCTGCCGAACGCCAGCATCCCGAACAGGATCCCGACGTACACAGCGCCCAGGGCGATCCCGATCCCGGCAATCAGCAGACCCACGGCGGCGCTGACCTTCAACGAGACAGCGATGCCGCTGGCCGGCCAGAAATGGACCAGAATCTCCTGGCAGATACGGCCCCCGTCGAGGGGGAGGACCGGCAACAGATTCAGGAGGCTCCAGAAGAGATTGACCTGGATCCACATCCAGAGAAAGAGCTCCATGTCTTCGGAGAGCCGCACCTTCGCCAGATAGAGGCCAAGTGCGATGACGGCGACGAGTCCGAACAGGAGCAGTCCGGCAGCCGGACCGGCTGCGGTGATCAAAAGGGCCCGTCCCGTCGTGTACCGGGAGTAGGGCTGGTACATGGCAAGCCCCCCGAAATGGTACAGCAGCACGCGCGGGTCGTACCCGAACCACTTGGCGGTGATGGCATGCCCGAGTTCGTGTACCAGAATCGACACGAAGACCACGAAGATCCAGAGCATCAGCATCAGGACACCGCGATCCAGAGCGCCCCATCCCAGAACGGCGGAGGCAATCCAGAACCAGGGGGAAACCCGGACGGGGATGTTGAAGACGGTGAAGTCGAGGTCGAAATCGGTTGGACGAACTGGTGAAAGCATCGAAGGTTTCCGCTCGCGGTGGGATTGTGCGACTACGTTAGGCGGGGGGAGGCGGCAGCGGCAATCCGGTTCCGCATCCGCTCGACGAACAGGACAGGGAAACCTGCCTGGAGAACGCGAATCCAGCCGACATTCCACCGAATCGACGGGAATGTCTCGGCGGATCGGGGATTGTGAGTACACTCGGCTGCGCGTGGAGAGGGGCTGCCTGGCAGACGTGCGTTCCGACTCCCTTCGGGTGGCGGAGTTTGCTGCCTGGCCGCCTCGGGAATGTCAGGATCTTCAGAAGGGTTTGAATCTCAAAGACAGTGCTTGACAATGCACACCCGATGAATTAATCCCACGCGAATTCGTTGTTCACCAGGTGTGCCATTCCGCAGCCGCGTCGGTTTCGGGGGCTGGTGAGAAGCGTTACGGGTTCGGACCCACGTGTGACTTCCTGTTGTCGGGCCGAGCAACGGTCCCGCTTCGAAACTGCGGCTTTTGAGGACCATTCCAGATGCTGATTGACACCAAGTTTTCCGTTGGAACGCCGCACCAGATGGCCAAAGAAGCCTCCTATGGCGTGGACCTCGTCGAGGACTCACCACTGGTGGTCCTGCTCGACGACGACGAAGAGGATCTGGATGACGATCTCGACGAAGACGACGACTTCGATGACGACGAAGACGAAGATTTCGACGAGGAAGAATTTGACGAAGACTTCGACGAAGACGAAGACTTCGAAGACGACTATGACGATGACTACGACGACGATCTCGACGAGGACGACGACCTCGACGACGACGATGAGGATTTCTGAATCGGGCCCGGCCGGAAGTCCGCAGGGCACGATGCCAGCCTGAACAGGGAACCGACGACAGGGAACGCGATCGCGTTCCCTGTTTTTTTGCCTTGAACGAGACGACCCTTTCAATGTCGCGCAGCGACGAACTGCGACTGATCCACGAGCCGATCGATCCCAACGCGGTCTTCGCCGCCGTGCAGACTCCGGCGGCCGGGGCCGTCGTCCTGTTTCTGGGAACGGTTCGTGAACTCACTCGCGGACGCCGCACGCTCGCGCTCGACTACGATGCCTACCCGGCAATGGTCGAGGTTCAACTGAAACAACTGGCCCGGGAGGCCCGAAACCGCTGGCCGATCGAGCAGTTGGCGATTGTGCACCGGCTCGGTCATCTCCAACCGGGAGAAATCAGCGTCGCCGTTGCGGTCAGCACGCCGCATCGCCGCGATGCCTTTGAGGCCGGACAGCACCTGATCGACCGGCTCAAGGAAGTCGTACCGATCTGGAAGCGTGAAAACTGGGACGACGGCACGCGCGAGTGGGTGCACCACGGCACGTCGTGACCTCCCGATTCCATTACGTGGGCCCCGCGAGGCGCATCGTCAATTCCAGTGACGGACTGGCGGCGTCTATCTGCAGCGATGGAGTTCGTTTGTCGTCCAGACGCCGCCTTAACGGACGATTGGGAGGCGGGAGTGGCGGGAGGAGTGCAACGCTCAGTCGTTGCCCCGTTCGCGGATGAGCAGACCGGCGACGGGAAGCGAGGCTCCGGCGGCGCGGATGATCATTCGGGGCCAGCGTGCGGGAGTGGTCACCAGTTCTGCATGTGTGGTGCCGATCATGCCACTGTCGCCGGCGACGACCGGTCCGATTGCTGGATGGCAGTAGACGGGTTGCCTGTGGTTGAGGGGCTGCCGGCCTCCGGGGGCGATGGAGCCTTCGCTCCGGGCGTAGCCGGTCAGCTCTGCCTGGCGGGAGGACCGCCAGTCATCGGGGCGACCGAGTTTTTCGTAGATGCGATGGATGCGGTCGAAGAGGTCTCCGGTGGTGGAGCCGGCGCGGGCGCATGCCAATCCGGTGGCGAGGATCATGCCTGCCTGCTCGACGGCACGGACGGCTTCGTCGGAAGGGCCACCGAAGGTGAGCGAGCGGGCGACGCCGAGGATCAGCCCGTCGCGTCGTCCGACCATCTGGAGGGAGATGATGGGCGGGTCGGCGTCGGCCGGGGGGAGGTTCGGCTCGTACACCGGTTGCCCATTCACGAACACCGAGGTCTCTACCGGCGTGATGTTCTCGCGCATGAGGCGATGCATCATCTCGCCCCGGAGTTCGCATAGAGCCATTGCCGGTCGGCAGTGCCGCCCCATCGATTCGCAGGCCTCTGCCAGATCGCGGCCAAGTGACTTCAGTCGTGACTGTTCGTGGTCGCCGAGAACACGGCGGAAATCGGCGAGTTTGGCGGAGATCTCGGTACAGCCCTTGAGGTGACCGTCGCAGGCGAGCGTCCTGCCGTGCGAAAGGCAGCGAAGCAGGTGGCGGAGCGGCTGTTCCCAGGGGCGTTCCTTCAGCTGGAATCCGAGTCGGCGGAGCGGTCCCGTGAAGAGCGGAGCCGAGTCGACGTTCTGGCAGACGGCCAGGCGGGCTTCTGCTGTGAGGAACAGAGCAGGCCGACATCCACCGCGGGTGAAGCCGTGCAGTTCGCTGCCGACCGTCAGCCAGGCGATGTTTTCGGGTTCACGGAGGATGAGCCCGTCGCAGCCGGTGAGAGAGGCGCACTCGGCGAGGAGCTGATGCCTGCGGTCGATCTCCGCGACGCGTTGTGCATCGAACGCCGCCCCGGTCGAGGCGGCAACGGTTTGCCGTTCCTCCAGCGTTGCCGCCATTCGGAACTCCTCCGAAGATCCGCGATTGCGGTGTTTTTGCGCGCAGCCGGACAGCGAATGCCGGGGATGAATCCGGCTGCAAGACCTGCTGTCAGCTTACCAGACGAAAAGCGTCTTGCGTAGACTCGGTTTGTGCCGCAGCCCATTCTGCGGGTGAAGGGACCATGCTGAAACGGCTGCCCGAGTTGTGCGGGGCGATGGCGGGTCCGCAAGCGCAGCTGGGCGTGTTGCCCGATCAAGCTCAGAAACGACCTGTGAGGAAACGACATGAGGATCTCTGCCGCGACGGGAGCCTTCCTGCTGGTCCTGGTATTGCCGCCGGGGATGCGAAACGCGTGGTCGGCGGGGCCTGCGCGGCCGAACATTGTGCTGATTCTGTGTGACAATCTCGGCTACGGTGATGTCGGTTGTTACGGTTCGACGCTGCATCGAACGCCTCACATCGACCGACTGGCGGCCGAAGGGGTGCGGATGACCGACTTCTATGTGGCGAGCGGTGTCTGCACTCCGTCGCGGGCGGCCCTGTTGACGGGATGCTATCCGCGGCGGGTGAACCTGCATGTTTCTGACACGGGTGGGAAAGTGCTGCAGCCGGTGTCTCCGAAGGGGCTGCATCCCGATGAGCTGACGCTGGCTGAGGTGCTGAAGGGGGCGGGGTATGTGACGACGTGCATCGGGAAGTGGCATGTGGGTGATCAACCGGAGTTTCTTCCGACGCGGCAGGGTTTTGATAGCTATTTCGGGATTCCGTACAGCGACGACATGACGGCCCGGGAGGGGAAGCCGTGGCCTCCGTTGCCGCTGATGCGTGACGAGACGGTTGTTGAAGCTCCGGTCGATCGCAATACGCTGACGCGGCGGTACACGCAGGAAGCGGTGCGGTTCATCGGTGCTCACCGGGACGAGCCGTTTTTCCTGTACCTGCCCCATGCGATGCCAGGGAGCACGAAGGAGCCGTTCAGCAGCGAGGAGTTCCGGGGGAAATCGAAGAACGGCGCCTACGGGGACTCGGTGGAGGAACTGGACTGGTCGACAGGCCGGATTCTGGAAGTTCTGGATGACCTGGACCTGAGTGAACGAACGCTGGTGATCTGGACTTCCGACAATGGGGCTCCGCGGAGAAATCCGCCGCAGGGGAGCAATCTGCCGCTGAAAGGGTGGGGCTACGATGTGAGCGAGGGGGCGATGCGGGTACCGATGATCGTCCGGTGGAAGGGGACTGTGCCGGCGGGCGAAGACTGCACCGGTCTGGCGTCGACACTGGATTTCCTGCCGACGCTGGCCCGGTTGGC
>CAZUXX010000035.1:0-12547 GCA_964624215.1 uncultured Planctomycetaceae bacterium | reverse complement strand
AGAACATCCGGAACCGCCAGGAGAACATCCAGAGGCTTGAACGGCAGGTCGCCGAACTCCAGGCGGCCAACACCCGCCCGACGGACGAGTTCTGGGTCCCTCTTGCCGAAATGCCTGAAGTGGTCCAGTTCCCAGACGATCTGGCCATCCAGCTCAATCACGACGCCGAGCAGGGACGCCTGATCTGGCACGACGCCATGACGGAGGAGCAGGAAGCACAACTGCTCACCCTGACCGACGATCCGGGACTCCGCGCCGCCCTCAGCGAACTCGTCGAGAGTGTCCGGGTGGTACCGACCTCGCTCGACGTCCTGCAGTTGCAGTCCGAGCTCACCACCTCCCGCAACGAGCTCCGCGACGCGCAACGCCAGTTCCAGGATGCGCTCGATTCCTTCAAGTTCGTGCTCGGTCTGCCGACCGATCTTCCGCTCGGGATCGACGATTCACTCCTGGACCAGTTCCAGTTCATCGACCCCCTGCTCCGCGAAACCGAAACCGATGTCGAAGGCTTCGTCATCGGCTGGAGCGAGATCGACGAAGAAGCCCCCACGGCCAGTGCGCTGCTCGATTCCGCACAGGAACTCCAGCGGCTGGTGCAACTCGTTGCAGAAAACGGTATTGACCTGCTCGCGAGCGATCGGGACAAGGTTCAGTCGGCGCTCAGCGAGCGACTGGCCAGGTTGAGCTCCGAACTCGAACGCCAGCGTGTCCAGGTCGAGTTCTCCTCCGACAGCCGACGCATCGCGAACGCCTCGTCGAGCCTGCAGCGCATCCGCCGCGATAGCGAACGACTCATCGAAACACTCCAGGATCCTGCCCTCGACCTCGACACACGGGTGCAGGTTCGCGGCGACCTCAAGCGACTGCAGGAGGACCTGCTGCAGCTCGTCCGCGGACTGAGCGTCGTGCAGATCGGCCTCCGCGTGCAGCTCGTCCAGGTCCAGCCGTTCGAAATGTCCATGGAGGAATGCGTTGCCTACGCCATCGAGAACAGACTCGACCTGATGAACCAGCGGGCCCTCGTGATGGATGCCCGGCGGCAGATCGAAATCGCTGCCAACCGGCTGCAGTCCGCACTTGACCTGAGAGTCGAGGGCGATGTCCGCAACAAGGGAGGCTCCAATCCGGTCGACTTCCAGGCCGATCTCAGCCAGATCCGTCTCGGGCTGCAGTTCACGGCTCCACTCGACCAGATCGGCGAAAGAAACGCCTACCGGGCCGCTCTCGTCAACTACCAGCGGGCCCAGCGGGAGTACATGGCCGCCGAAGACCGGGTCAAACAGCAGGTCCGGACTCACTGGAGAAGCCTCGCTGTCCTGCGTCGCAACATCGAGGCGTCCCGGCAGGCTGTCCGGATTGCCGCGTTGCAACTCGACGCGGCTGTCGAGGAAGCCAACGCCCCCAATCTCAATGAAAACTTCAATACCACCGGCCTGGGGTTGCAGGGACGTAACCTCTTGCAGGCGTTAAGCGCTGTGCTCGGAGCCGAAAACTCACTCCTTTCGGACTTCATCAGCTACGAGCGGAGCCGGCTTAACATCTATCGCGACATGGGTATGATGGAAATCGGATCGGACGGGATTTGGAATGACAAGTTCTATCGTGAGGAACTGGATGACGGATCGCCGTCGCAGGCACTGCCCCCGCTCTCCCCGCCACTCTGCCCGCCGTGGTTCAGCCCGAGTGGTGATCCTCCTGACCCTCTTTTTGGTGCTGGGGGCGACGGCGATCTTCGGGGGGAACTATCTCTGGGACCGGGTCTCGATCTGGGTCTCGGGGAAGGAACGCCCCGACCTTTCCCGGCTGCAGCTGGCGAGGGCGAAGCGAGATGACTTCGTCTCCACCGTCACCGTCAACGGCTTCGTCGACAGCCTCCGCAATGCAACCCTGACGAACACCGTCGAGGGCAGCACCACCATCATCGACATCGTCCCGGAAGGGACGTGGGTCAAGGCCGGCGAGGTCGTCTGCGAGCTCGACTCGTCGTCTCTCGTCGAAAAGGCGGAACAACAGCAGATCGTGGTTACCACCGCCGAGGCCGCCGAGACCGAAGCGGCACAGGCGGTGAGAATCATCGAGACCCAGAACGAAAGCCTCATCGCGGCTGCCGAACTCGCGCTCGAACTCGCCCGCCTCGACCTGCTCAAGTACGAAAAAGGGGAATTTCCCCAGCAGGCCAACAAGCTGCAGGGGCAGGTCGAACTGGCCCGCGAAAAACTCGCCCGCTCCGAAGAAAACTACGAGTTCATGCGGCGGATGTCCCGCAAGGGCTACCGCACGCAAAATGACGTCGAAGCGGCCCGCATCGCGGTCAAACAGGCCGAACTCGACCTGGCCGCCGCCGAAGACGAGCTTCGCGTACTCAACGATTACCTCAAGCACCGCACCATGGCCGAACTCGAAGCGCAGGCCAAAGAACTCGTCAACGAACTCGCACGCGTCAAACTGCAGGCCGCGGCCGAACTGGCCAAGGCCCAGAAACTTCACGAAACCAGCCTCCAGAAGCTCGAAGCCGAGCGCGGCATCCTCAAGAAGCTTCGCGAACAGATCGAAGCCTGCAAGCTCCGTGCTCCGCAGGATGGACAGGTTGTTTACGCCAACCTCCGCCGCGGGCGTCGCTCCGACGGCTCGGGACAAATCGAGTTGGGGGCCGAGGTCCGGGAACGCCAGGAGATCATCAATCTCCCCGACGTCACACGGATGAAGGTCGATTGCCGTGTCCACGAATCGCTGATCACCGCCGTGCGCGAAGGACAGCGGGCCGATGTCACGATCGTCTCTTTCCCCGACGAAGTCTTCCGCGGCAAGGTCACCTCTGTGTCCAGTGTCGCCATGTCCGGCAACTGGCCAAACTTTGATCTCCGCGAGTACCGCAGCGAAATCACCCTGATCGACCCGGTCGAGAAGGTCTCGCGACTCCGGCCAGGACTCACGGCGAAGGTCGAACTGCTCGTCGACAGCCGCCCCGACGTCCTCCAGGTTCCCATCCAGTCGATTGTCACGATCGGCCGGGAAAACTTCGTCTACGTGGTCAAGGACGGCTTCGCAGAGCGCGTGCCGGTCAGGGTCGGCGCGAACAACGCCTCGCACATGGAGATCGTCGAAGGGATCGAGGAAGGCGATCTCGTCGTCCAGAATCCACAACATGCCTTTGCCGAAGAACTTGCCGCACTGCACGCCGACGTGAAGTCAAATGCCGATTCCGACGACGGTCCCGTGATCGATCCGGTTGACTCCGTGAGCCCGCCGGCCGACGGTCGCGCACCGGACCGGGAAGGCCAACCCGGCGGCCCCGGACGCCCTGAAGGGCGCGGCGGCGAGGGGCCTCCCCCGGGAGGAAACACACCGCCAGATGCAGGGCCCGGCAATTCCGGCTCCCCCACCACCGGGCAGAACCCTCCCGCGCAGACCCGGGGGGCCCGGCAAACTCCTGACGGCGCAACCGAAAGCTGAGAACACGATCGACCGATGCTTCAGTCCGCCTCTTCGGAACCCCGCGCCGACGTGTCCTCGACACCTCCCCCGGAAAACGGGTATGCAGCGCAGGTCATTGACCTGCACAAGTACTACGATCTCGGCGAGGTCGTCGTGAAGGCGTTGCGGGGGGTCTCTCTCGACATCCCCAACGGCGACTTCATCGCCATTATGGGCTCTTCAGGAAGCGGCAAAAGCACCCTGCTGAACCTCCTCGGTGCCCTCGATCGCCCCACCAGCGGACAGTATCTCCTGCGGGGACGCGACGTCGCCAAACTCGACGACGACGAACTCTCGGTGATCCGCAATCAGCTCATCGGGTTCATCTTCCAGTCTTTCAACCTGATCCCGCAGTACACTGTCCAGGAGAATATCGAGGTCCCCCTGCTGTATCGTGAGGAGGCACCTCCAATCTCCGCCGAAGACCGCGATCGCTGCCTCGAACTCGCCGAGCGCGTCGGCCTGGCCGAACGTCTTCACCACCGCCCCTTCCAGCTCTCGGGGGGCCAGCAGCAGCGCGTCGCCATCGCCCGGGCACTCGTCAACAATCCCACCATCATCATGGCGGACGAGCCCACCGGTAACCTCGATTCACGCACCAGCCGCGAGATCCTCGACCTCCTGCAGGCGCTCAATGACGAAGGCCGCACCATCATCATGGTGACTCACGAGCCGGAAGTCGCACGCGAAACCCGCCGCCAGATCTTCATGAAAGATGGGCTGATCGCCGGCGAAGGGGTCTTCCCCGGCTGAAGCTCCCCCGACGCCCCACAGCGGATCCCGCGGCCAGCCTCCCTGCCAGCCCGCAGGCATCCTGGTCGTCCGGGCACGGTTTCCACAGCCCGCTGACCAAATGAGAAACACCTTGCCGCCGACCCGACCCGGCCGGCAGCAAGGTGTCGAACGTCTCAGACCCGGAGGAAGTTCGCGGTCAAAATCTCCTGGTGCCGCGACGAACTCCCCGTCATCAAACCCGCAGCGTCTGTGGCAGTGTCCCCCTGCCCCGGCGCGAAGTGTTTCGCTTCAGACGGCACCAGCCAGAGGCCCCAGGCTCTCAATCCCCCATCAGGCCCTTGTTCAGACGGTTGAGTGCCTCGAACTCGATCTGGCGAACCCGCTCGCGCGTCAGCCCCAGGGCCTCACCAATCTCCTTGAGCGTCTGCGGCTCACCGTCATCCAGACCGAACCGCATCCGCAGGATCATCGCTTCCCGCGGCTCCATCTCATCGAGCATGCGGTACACATGCTTCAGAGAGTCGTCGTCCGTCAGTTCGACGTCGGGACCCGGGTGCCGGTCGTCCGGGACAATATCCCCCAGCGAGAAGTTGTCGCTCTCGTCCGACTGCGGCGTCGCGTTGTACAGCTGGATCGCCTTTTTCACGATCCGCAGTTTCTTCGGAGGCAGCTCCAGTTCCCGCGCCACTTCCTCGGCCGAGGGGGCCCTCCCCAGCTCATCCTGCAGTCGTGCGGTCGTACGACGCCACTTCGACAGCAGTTCCACCATGTACGCGGGAATGCGAATCGTCTTGGCACTGTTGACGATCGCCCGCTTGATGGACTGCGTGATCCAGTAGCTGGCATACGTGCTGAACCGGGTGTTCATGTCCGGGTCGAACCCTTCGACCGCACGCAACAGCCCCAGGTTCCCCTCCTCGATCAGGTCCTGCAGAGGCAGCCCCTTGCCGGAGTACCCCCGGGCAATGTTCACCACCAGCCGCAGGTTTGCACGCACCATCTGGTCGCGTGCCTGGGCGTCTCCGTCGGCGATGCGGTAGGCAAGCTCCTTCTCCTGGTCGGCCGTCAGAAGGGGCGTTTCGTTGATTTCTCGGAGGTAGGTTTCCAACGGGCTTTGAACTGACCTTGAAAGACGTTTGCGGGGCGCATTGGTTTTGGTCATCACTGGCATGAATGTACGGTCGCGTTTTCCAGAGCGTCTTCTGTCGGAGTCGCCCGCATGGTGCCTTCAGTGGAGACCATTCGGGACAGAAAACACCGGGGAATGGGGGGCGGGAGTTGTCGGGAGTCGTTTCCGCAGTCCCGCTGAAACGTCGCGTCCTTGGACCTACAGATTCGTTTATCGGCCACCAACATGAGAACCCTTGACGAAGAGGGTCTCCCGGCCGTCTGGGGGATTGTTCCCGAAACTCGGGGTTGTTCCGTTTACGCAAGTCGGGCAAACTGGCCCGGATTTGCCGTGGCTGACGGCCGGCAGTGTTACTGCGGCCTGTTGCCGTAAAGCGACGTGCAGGACCAATATGCACGAGCATTCGGCCGACTGCGGTTCCCCGGTGCTCGGGCCGGATTTGTCGATGCCGGCTGCTGCCGAAAATGCCACGGTTGCGTACACTAGTGTGCCGGCGCAAACGGCGGCGTTTGCGAAAGAGGCGGTGGTCTCCCACGCCGCGGCTCCAGGTGCCCACAGTCTCCAACAGTTGGAGTAAATGGATGAATCGAAGTCGCTGGATGGTCGTCTCGCTGGCTCTCCTCGTTGCAGGGCTTCTGACCGCGACCGCGCACGCCGAGGCTGCGACACCATCGAAATACGAACAACTCACCAAGGATCTGAAGAAGCCGGCCACGGCCGGCAAGTCGATGTGGACACTGCATCACAACGACCAGAAGCTCCTCGTTGAACTCCCGAAATCCGCACTCGACAAGGAGTATATACTCCTTACCTCGATTGCCCGCGGCATCAGCAGCGGTCGCGTCATCGGCGGCATGAGCTGGGGCTTCGGCGACGACGCCATCTGGACCTTCCGGCAGTCCGGCGACAAGCTGTTCATCATCCACCGCAACGTCCGCTTCCGTGCCAAGGAAGGCAGCCCCGAGGCGACCGCGGTCAAACTCGCCTACTCCGACAGCATCCTCTACTCCCTGCCGATCCTGACCACCGCTCCCAACGGGAACCTGCTGGTCGACATGACCCGCGTTTTCATGAGCGACGACCAGGAAATCGGTCGCGCGATCGGTCCCGGATTCACCTTCATGTCCGACCGCTCCACCTGGGCTCAGGTCAAGGCGTTCGAAAAGAACATCGAGCTCGAGGTCGCCGCTGTCTACGCCGGACGCGGATCGGTCCCCACCGTGCCCGACTCCCGCGGCGTGCAGGTGAACATCCACTACAGCCTTAGCGAACTCCCCCGCGTCGGATCAAACGGCTTCAAACCCCGTCTGGCCGATGACCGGGTCGGATACTTCCTCACCGTCGTCAAGGACTTCAGCGAGAACCCCGACGACGAACACTTCATCCGCTACATCAATCGCTGGAACCTCCAGAAGCGCGATCCCTCGGCCGACCTCTCTCCGCCGAAGGAACCGATCGTCTTCTATATCGAGAAGACCACCCCCGTCGCCCTCCGACCGACGGTCGAGGCCGGCATCCTCGAGTGGAACAGGGCCTTTGAAAAGATCGGGTTCGCCGGCGCCATCCGTGTGCAGCACGAGGAAGACGTCGAAGCCCAGATGGGCATCGACATCGATCCCGAAGATGTCCGCTACAACTTCTTCCGGTGGATCACCGCCGACGCCGGCTTCGCCATGGGCCCATCCCGCGTCGATCCCCGCACCGGCGAAATCCTCGATGCCGACATCATCTTCGACGCCGGCTTCCTCAATTACTGGAAGCAGGACTACGAGACCTTCACCGACGAAGACGTCGCCCGTCTGAATCCCAACTGGAGCCCCTTC
The DNA here is from genome assembly GCA_964624215.1 of uncultured Planctomycetaceae bacterium. Classification (GTDB taxonomy): domain Bacteria; phylum Planctomycetota; class Planctomycetia; order Planctomycetales; family Planctomycetaceae; genus CAZUXX01. The sequence goes on along the minus strand of CAZUXX010000035.1, from coordinate 5,386 downwards.
GAAGAGGCCCACAGCGACTTCGCCCCCCCGCACTCGAACCATCAGCACGGAGCCCACTGCCTCTACGGGCGGTGTATGCAGCAGCAGATGGGATTTGCCGCCGCATTGATGATGACCCGTGGCGACATCTCCGCCGATGGGACTCTCCCCCGCGAGTTCATCCATCAGGGACTCAAGGAAGTCGTGATGCACGAGGTCGGCCATACGCTCGGACTCAGGCACAACTTCAAGGCCAGTACCTGGAAGACGCTTGAGGAGATCGCCAGCCAGAAGGATCCCAACGAGCCGATCGTCGCCAGCGTCATGGATTACTCCCCCGCGAACATCGCGAAGGTCAAGCACGAACAGGGGCTTTACTACACTCAGACCATCGGCCCCTACGACTACTGGGCGATCGAGTACGGGTACAAACCGATCTCGGGCGACGAATCCGGGGAACTCGCCAGGATCGCCTCCCGCTCCAACGAGCCGGGACTCGATTACGCGACGGACGAAGATACCCGCTCCTTCGATGCCGATCCGTCGACCAACCGCTTCGACCTCGGTAAGGAACCGATCGCTTTCGTCCGCCGTCAGATGGAACATTCACGCGACCTGATGTCGAAGGTCGTCGAGAAATCCGTCGACGATGGCGAAGGCTACCAGCGGGCACGCCAGGCCTTCGGCCTGCTCATGAGCGAGTACTGGCGGTCCGCGGTCTATGCCGCCCGCTTCCCCGGCGGACTCTACGTCCACCGCGACCACAAAGGCGAAGGGGCACGCAAACCCTTCGAAGTCGTCGAGCCCGAGAAGCAGCGCGACGCCATGGAACTGCTGCTCGAATCGGTCTTCGTCTGCCCCAGCTACGACGGCGAAATGCTCAACTACCTCGCCGCCTCACGCTGGAGCCACTGGGGACAGCGCGATCTCGACCGTCTCGACTATCCGATTCACGAGATCACCCTCCGCATGCAGCGGCTCATCCTCAATCAGCTGCTCAATCCGACAACCCTCTCTCGACTGCATGACAGTGAAATCAAGGTTGCCGTCGATGCGGATGCCTACACCCTCGCCGAGCACATGTCACTGCTTGTCGACGGGACCTTCTCCGAATGGCAGGTGAAGAACGCCAAAGGCAAGTACGAGCCCCGCAAGCCCTACATCACGAGCTTCCGCCGCAACGTGCAGCGCGAAACCCTCGCTGCCCTCTCACGCCTGCTGACCCACGGAGGCGGACCGGCCGATGCCCGCACCCTGGCCCGCATGCATCTGCAGCGGCTGCAGGGACAGGCCAACCGCCTTCTCAAGAAGGAAGACCTCGAGCTCGACGATTACAGTCGTGCTCACCTCATCGACTGCCAGTCACGCATCAAGCAGATCCTCACCAGCGATCTGTCTGTTAACCGCGTCGACTGATCCGCAACGGCAATCCGGAATGCCCCTGGCCCGCTCCTTCATCGGAGCGGGCTTCTTCTAGACGCCCGTTCGTGGCGCACCGGTCGTTGCTTGCAGGTATTCCTCACGGAACTCCACCTCCCGCCCCGCGACGATCGCCTCCCGCAGTCCGCGCATCACCCGCTGGTAGTGCGCCAGATTGTGCACACTCAGCAGCATCGGCCCGAGCATCTCCTGGGAAATGAACAGATGCCTCAGGTAGCCTCGCGAGAATCGGCAGCACGTTGGACAATCACATTCCGGATCCAGCGGCGACTCGTCGCGCTGGTGCGCCAGATTCCGCATCCGCACGATCCCCCGACTCGTAAAGGCGGTCGCGTTCCGTGCATTCCGGGTCGGCATCACGCAGTCGAACAGGTCGATCCCCCGCAGCACTCCTTCGATCAGATCGATCGGACGCCCCACCCCCATCAGATACCGCGGACGGTCCGGCGGCAGCATCGGAACCGTCACCTCCAGCGTGTCGTACATCTCCTGCGGCGTTTCACCCACGCTCAGCCCCCCGACCGCGTACCCCGGGAAGTCCAGCGGCAACAAGTCGCGGGCAGACCGTTCCCGCAACTGTGGTGACGTCCCCCCCTGTACGATCCCGAACAGGGCCTGCTGTGCGTTCCGGTGCGCCTCGCGACAGCGGCGTGCCCAGCGGGTCGTGCGCTCGACGGCGTTCTCCAGCTTCTCGGGCGCCGCACTGTGAGGCGGGCACTCGTCCAGGCACATGATGCAGTCCGCTCCCAGTGCCTGCTGGATCTCAATCGCCCGCTCCGGCGACAAAGCCAGCAGACTCCCGTCAATGTGAGACCGAAACACCACCTGGTCATCATCCAGCGTCGACAGTTGCGCCAGACTGAAGACCTGAAACCCCCCGCTGTCCGTCAGGATCGGCCCGTCCCACTGCATGAACGAATGCAGTCCACCCAGATCCCGCACCACCTCCTCACCCGGACGCAGTGCCAGGTGATACGTGTTCGCCAGGATCATCTGTGTCCCGACCGTTCGCAGCTGGTCCGGCCAGACCCCTTTCACACTCCCCCGCGTCCCGACCGGCATGAAGGCCGGCGTCGACACCACGCCATGCGGCGTGTGAAACACTCCGGCCCGCGCGGCCGTTCGCCCCGATTCGGTCTGTAACTCGTAACGGAAAGGCATCTCGCAGGGACTTTCTGAAATCGCGGATGATGACCCCTCGCCCGAATTCGTCGACCATCACGCGGAAAGATTTTCGCACTTCAGACGGCACAGCGGCAGCGCCGTCTGCACGCTGACTGCTTCGCCCGGGACATCGGAAGACTATAGACTGTGCCAACCACTCAGGACCCGTCCATTGACCGCCTGCAAACGCGATGCTTCCGACTGCTTCAGCAATTCGTTCCGTGGCCTTGTCGCTGGCGATCTTCTCGGGATGCAGCGGTTCCGAATCGGTGAGCGTCGTCACCGCGTCAGAGATCACCGAAGCGGCCGAACCGATCACCGTCAACTCCGGCGACTGGCCGAACTGGCGCGGGTTTCACGGCGATGGCGTCTCCCGCGGTCCGGCGACTCCTGCCGAGTGGGCCCCCGAAACCAACATTCGCTGGGCCACTCCGGTTGAAGGACGCGGGCACGCCTCCCCCATCATCCACAGCGGACGCGTCTACCTCGCTTCCGCCGACGAGCAGGCGCAGGAGCAGTTCCTACTCGCCTTCGACACCGACAGCGGCGAGCAACTCTGGAAAACCGTGATCCACCAGGGAGGCTTCCCCGACAAGGGAATGCACGCCAAGAGCACCCACGCCAATTCCACTCCCGCCTGTGATGGTCATCGCATCATCACGGCCTTCCTCAACGGGAAAGAAATTCACGCCTCGGCTGTCAGTCTCGATGGAGACATCCTCTGGCAGACCCCGCTGGGATCATTCGAACTCGACTTCGGATTCGCCGCCTCTCCCTGGCTCTTTGAAGACCTGGCCCTCTTCTCCGCCGACAACAAGGGGAGCGGATTCATCGCCGCCGTTCATCGCAAGACCGGCGAACTCGTCTGGAGACAGCCCCGACACTCCCTCACCAGTTACGCCTCGCCCGTGGTCGTCACCATCGCGGACCGGCAACAACTGCTCCTCAGCGGCAACTCGCACATCTCCTCCTACGACCCGCGAACCGGCGAGTTGCTCTGGAGTGTGCCCGCCGCGACCCCCGCCACCTGCGGCTCCATCGTCTGGGACGGAAACCTCGTCTTCATCTCCGGAGGCTTCCCCGGCAAAGAGACCGCCTGCGTCGATGCCCTCACCCAACAGCTCGTCTGGAAAAACGACGTCCGCAACTACGAGCAGTCACTGATCACGCTCAATCACCGGCTCTATTCGTTCTCCGATAACGGGATCCTCTACTGCTGGGAAACCGCCACTGGCAAGGAACTCTGGAAGCAGCGGCTCGGCGGGAGTGTGAGTTCCTCCCTGGTGGCCTGCAGCGGGCTGGTGTACGCGACCAACGAACGCGGGACGACCTGGGTCTTCAAAGACAGCCCCGACCGCTTCGAACTGATCAGCGAGAACCAGCTCGGCGAGGAAGGATTCGCCACTCCCTCCATCGCCGGGGGCCGACTCTTCATTCGTACCGCCACCGGTAGCGGGCCCCGGCGGCAGGAAACCCTCTACTGCATCGAGGCTCCCTGATGCCTTCGCCCGACTGTCAGAGGTGAGGCCACCAGCGGCAGAAACTGCCGCCCGGCTTGCTTGATCGATTCCTCATCCTGTCCGATGATTTCCGGGGGGAAACGCCACTTTCACCCCGCTCGTGGTGGGGAAGTGGCGTTTCACTTCCGATCCAGAGTTGGTAAGACACGCGCTCCAGACTCCCCCGGGAGTCTGCCTGTCGTGTCGATGTTCCCGCACCGGATACAACGACGTTTCGACGGAGATCTGGAAATGACTGGCTATACCGTCCACACCGGCTCAACCAGGAAATTCGCAGAAGGCTGGGACTCCATCTTTGGCGGAAAGAAGTCCGGCAAGAAGACCCGGCCAGCAACCGGAAACTCCTCGAACAAGAAGGTCACCGGCAGCAAGGCCGCATCCGGCACACGGGCCAAATCCACCTCCCGCAAAAAGTCGCGCCAGTGACCCTCGCGGGCGTCCGATCCAGTCCAGTCGTCATTATCTGCAAGGAGGCTCCAATGAACGACGAACTGAAGTTTCCATTGAATGAACAGTCCGTCGACGACGATACCGATTCCGCCGACGACTACGAGGAAATCACCAGCGACGAAGTCGATCGCGTCGTCGAAGCCCTCGAAACGCTGATCGCCTCGACATCCAGCCTCAACATCCAGTCCTACCTGGAAGAAGCGGCCGCAAATATCTACTGTCTGGTCTACGACGAGGATGACCTCGACGGGATCACTGAAGCCGCCTGACACGCTCGCTCCGGGGGACCGATCGCCGGATCGGGCGGTCGTTCCCAGGAGACCCGATGGCTGCTCCCTACCGCGTCGGTGTGATCGGCCGCACGGGCCGAGGTAACTACGGGCACGGACTCGACCAGGTCTGGGCCGACATTCCCCGGGCCACTGTCGTCGCCGTCGCCGATGACAACGCCGACGGCCGCGCACTCGCCGTCCGACGCACCGGTGCCCGCCGCGCCTATGCCGACTACCGCGAAATGCTCGACCGCGAGCAACTCGACATCGTCACGGTCGCGCCTCGCTGGATCGACGCCCACGCCGAAATGGTCCTCGCCGCCGTCGAACGGGGCTGCCACATCTACATGGAGAAGCCCTTCTGCCGAACTCCGGCCGAAGCAGATGCCATCGTCAACGCCTGCGACATGCGGCATGTCAAGCTGGCGATCGCCCACCAGACCCGCTGGTCGCCGGTGCTCGATCTCCTCCAGCACGAACTCCGGCAGGGACTGATCGGCGAAATTCTCGAACTTCGCGGACGCGGCAAGGAAGACGCCCGCCGGGGCGGCGGCGAAGACC
>CAZUXX010000034.1:12160-12587 GCA_964624215.1 uncultured Planctomycetaceae bacterium | reverse complement strand
CAGTCGCTTGCTCTGCCGGGACGACAGGTCGATGATGCACTCACGCGACGCCGGTCTGGCTGGCGAGCGTCCCGTCAGGTGTCTCACTCCCACGTCACGCATGTCCGACTCCAAACCGGAAAGCTATACCGTTCTGGCGCGTCGGTTCCGTCCGCAGACGTTCAGTGACGTCATCGGTCAGGAGCATGTCGGTCAGGCCCTGAGAAACGCGATCAAATCGAATCGCGTCGCGCACGCCTACCTGTTCACCGGAGCACGCGGGGTCGGGAAGACGTCGACCGCCCGCATTTTCGCCAAGGCACTGAACTGTCCTCACACGACGGACGGAGTGCCGTGTAATCAGTGCGATGTGTGTCAGGGAATCGCTGCGGGCAGCGATGTCGATGTGCTGGAGATCGACGGGGCGTCGAACCGCGGGATCGACGAC
>CAZUXX010000034.1:3969-12128 GCA_964624215.1 uncultured Planctomycetaceae bacterium | reverse complement strand
GCTGACGAAGGAGGCCTTCAACGCCCTGCTCAAGACGCTCGAAGAGCCGCCCCCGAACGTCAAGTTCGTCTTTTGCACAACAGAGCCAAACAAGGTTCCCGACACCATTCTGTCCCGATGTCAGCGGTTTGACTTCGGGACCATCTCGACGGCCAGCATCGCGGCCCGCCTGACGGACATTGCCCGGCAGGAGGGAATCCAGGTCGATGCCGATGCCATTGAACTTGTCGCCCGTCGTGCTGCCGGCTCAATGCGGGACAGTCAGTCGCTGTTCGACCAGCTGCTTGCGTTCGGAGAAGAGCACATCACAGTGGCCGACGTCCACAAGCTGCTCGGAACAGCGCCGGACGAGCGGATGGTCGAGCTGATTAACGCGCTGATTGAGCGCGACCGTGCCACCGTGCTTCGCAGTCTCGACGAGGCGCTGTCGCGGGGCGTGCAGCTGGGGCCATTCGGAGACCAGCTGCTTGAGTATCTCCGCGATCTGCTCGTGCTGCTGGCGGGGGCAGAGGACGTGGCGCTCACCAGTGTCGGCCCCTCCTTCAGGGAAACACTCAAGGAACAGGGATCACGCTGGGGACTGCAGACGGTCGCAGCCGCCATGCAGATCGTCGCCGAGACCAAGGCCCGGATGCAGCGGGTGAATTACGGCCGCGCCCTGATGGAACTGGCGCTGGTTCGCCTGACACTTCTGGCAGACCTCGATGATCTGGGCACGCTCGCACGAAACCTGACCCGGGGGGGCGGGCCCGTCTCGCGAGGCCCGGCACGACCGGCAGCGCCCGGTCCGGACGAGCGGCCACCTGCAAAGTCTGGCCTGGAGCGCCCGTCCGACAGCCTGCGACAGAAGTGGGGACGCGGTGGGGCACATGGATCCACAGTGCCGCCGACTCCACCCTCTGCCGCAGCGAGTCTCCCTTCCACGAACTCCCCGGAGCTTTCGCAGCCGACGAGCGGGGACGTCAACGGGTCGGGAGCTCACGCATCCGATCCCCCCGGAGTCGAGACGCGACGGGCAGAGCCTCCACCGCGAGTGGAGGACGCTCCGTCTGCTGTACCGGCACGGGAAACAGAAGTTGTTCCACGCAGGTCCACAAGTTTCCCGGATCGGGATGCGGCATCTTCGAGCGGGGATTCATCGACGGAACCGGTTGCGGCGCCAAGTGATAGAATTCCTCTATCGGAAGAGACGAGGGCCGAATTTCTGGCGCGTTTGTGTGAGCGGGTCGAGGGAACCGTGCAGAATCATCTGCGAAATTCCACCGATCTAGCAATTTTCGGGCCGAGTGCTGCCGAAATTGTCTTTCCGAAGTCGTACCTGTTCAGTATGAATTACTGTCAGCGGCCCGCTGTTCTCAAGGAACTGGAACGGCTGGCCACGGAGTTGTCGGGAACGACGATCTCCCTGCGGCTGAAAGTGGACGAACGGAGTCCGGCGCCCACAATCCCCCGGGCGAGTCGTCCGGAAACCGCAGTCCCCCCATCGAGGCTGCGACCGGCTGTCGTTGAGAAGGATCCGTTTGTTCAGGCAGCAGTCAGTATTTTCGGTGGAACTGTTGTGGATGTGCGGCCTGTTCCGGTCGACATTCGCGACTCTTCAGAAACAGATCACCCGGAGCCAGACACAGCCGACGAGGAGGAATAGACAGACTCCCGCCTGTCCGGCTCGGAAAGGAATTCAATGTTCAAAGGGCTTTCGGATCTGACCAACCTGATGAAGCAGGCCCGCGAGCTGCAGGGCAAGGCTGCGGAAATGCGAGAGCGTCTGGCCGCGGTCCGTGTGACCGGGGAGGCCGGGGGGGGCATGGTGTCCGTCGTGGCAAATGGCGCCCAGGAGCTCGTGAGCTGCCAGGTGGAGCCACGACTGCTCACCCCCGACGATCGTGAGATGCTCGAAGACCTGTTCGTCGCGGCAGCCAACCAGGCGCTCGCCAAGGCAAAGGAGGCCGCCGCACAGGAGATGCAGTCTCTTGCGGGTGGCTTTCAACTCCCTGGTCTGGAAGAAGCGATGTCGCGGCTCGGTCTGGGAGGCGGCAAAGGGCCGGGAGAAGGTTAGGTGCCGCAGGTGTTGGTGACGGTACGTCCTTCCGCGCGGCGAACCGTGGAACGAATCCGGAAGCCTGGTCTGCTCAAACTGTCACACTGCCGACTGGAGGCGTTTTCTAGGCATGGCCCGAACGATTGACCCTGCGGAACACCCGTTTGGCCCGGCTGTGGGCCGACTGGTGGACCGCTTCGCCGATTTGCCGGGCATCGGGAGAAAGACGGCGGAGCGACTGGCGAACTACATCGTGAGTTGTCCGCGTCCCGATGCCATGGCGCTGGCGATCGCGATTCGCGATGTGAAGGATCAGGTCCGCCGCTGCCAGAAGTGCTTCAACCTCACCAGCGATGAGTTGTGCAGCATCTGTCGCGACCCGCGTCGTGACCAGCACGTGGTGTGCGTCGTCGAGCAACCCAAGGACGTCACGGCGCTTGACGCTTCGGGAGCCTACCACGGGCTGTTTCACGTCCTCGGAGGACGAATCGCTCCGCTGGAAGGGGTGAATGCCGACGATCTGACGATCGATGCGCTGGTCAGGAGAATCCGGGAAGATGGCATTACCGAATTGATCATGGCAACCAATCCGACAATCGAAGGGGATGGGACGGCTCTGTATATCTCGAATCTGCTTTCTGATGACCCGGTGCGAATCACACGTCTGGCCCGCGGGATTGCTTCCGGAAGCGTGCTAGAGTTCGCGAACAAGGAGATGCTTGCCGACGCGTTGCGCGGCCGCCAATCGTTTTGACGGATTCACTGGCGGTGGCCGGCATCCTGGGAGAATGACGACTCCCGCCAGCCGGGAACACAGCTAGAGTCGACTTTCCAGCCTCATTCACCCCTCAACTTCCTCCACTTCCAGCGAGATCGCGGAACATGCAACTGGGCATGTCACAATCGATGCGGATGCGCCAGGAAATGCGCCTGGCTCCCCGCATGATCCAGTCGATGGAGATTCTGCAGCTCCCGATGTTCGCGCTGCAGGAGAGGATTGATGAGGAACTGGCGGAGAACGTCTGCCTCGAGCAGGTCCGCGAAGACGAGTCACACACCGACGAATTGGATGGGGCCCCCGAATCGAATCACGATTCGGGTGTGGATCACGAAGAACTGGTCGCCGGGCAGGATGACGGCGCCGCCGATTTTGAACGACTGGTCGAGATCTCGGCCGACTGGCCGGATGACAATTACACTTCCGGGAGCAAGCCGTCAGGGAACCAGATCGACGACGCCTCCGATCGTGCGCACGATCTGATGGCGAATACCGAGTCGCGGCCCCCGACGCTGCAGGATCACCTGCTCGAACAGTTCTACTACTTCGACTGCAGCCCGGAGATCCGCGACTTCGGCGAATACCTGATCCAGAACCTCGACGACAATGGCCGGCTGCAAAGTTCGCTGCCGGAGATGGTGCAGGTCTACGGACGCTCGATCACCATGGAGCAGGCGCAGGAAGCGCTCTCGTTGATCCAGAAGCTGGATCCGCCGGGGGTGGGTGCCCGCGACCTGCGGGAATGCCTGCTGCTGCAGATCACCCCCAGTACGCCGTTTCGGGATGCCCTGACCACACTGATCGGGTCACATCTCGATGACATCATCCAGAACCGGTTGCCGCTCATTGAAAAGAAGACCGGCTACTCGCTCGATCTGATCAAGGCGGCTATCGAGGAGATGCGAAACCTCAACCCCTATCCGGGGCGGGTCTTCGAGTCGACTCCGGTGCAGTCGATCACACCGGACCTGACGGTGGAGCAGGATGAAAACGGCCGTTGGGTGGTCCACGTCATCGATGAGTATGTGCCGCAACTGCGGATCAGCCCGCGATACCTGCAGATGCTCGCGGCGAATCCCGACCAGGACACCAAAGACTTCATCAAGAAAAAGGTCGAGTCGGCACGCTGGCTGATCGAGTCGATCGAACAGCGGTACAACACACTCCGCAAGGTGGCCCAGGCGATCGTCGACCACCAGCAGGACTTCCTGGAGTACGGGCCGGACCACATCCAGCCCCTGAAGATGCAGCAGATCGCCGATGTCGTCGACGTGCATGTGACGACGGTGTCCCGCGCCGTCGATGGCAAGTACATCGCCACGCCACGGGGGACCTTTTCTCTGAAGCGGTTCTTCGGCGGTGGTACGACGACTGCCTCCGGGCAGGAGGTCGCATGGGAAAATCTCCGGCGCAAGCTCAAGGAGATCGTCGATGCCGAGGACAAGTCCAATCCGCTGAGCGACGACGCGCTGGTGGAGGAGATGGCCAAGCACGGTTACGAACTGGCGCGGCGCACGGTGACCAAGTACCGCAAGGCGATGGGGATTCCGTCCTCGCGCCAACGACGCGAGTTCTGAGTCGCTCTCTGAGGGGCGTCCTCGCCGGCTACGTAAACAGATCGAGCAGAGGGCGACCGCCGTACAGCCGATGTGGCCGCCCCAGCAGGTCGGGGAGCGTTGTCTCGGAGTCGATCCCGAGGGCATGCATCATCGTCGCCGTGTAATCGTGTGGCGACACGGGGTTCTCCTCGGGATAGGTGGCGGTGGAATCGCTGCGGCCATAGACCGCCCCGCCACGAATGCCGGCGCCGGCGAGAATCCCGGAGTAGCAGAAGGGATGATGTTCGCGACCGGTTCCGTTCGTGATCTTTGGCGCACGACCGAACTCACCGACCCACGCGACGAGCGTGTCATCGAGCATTCCCCGCTCGTTGAGATCGCTCAGCAGGGCTGCGAGCGCCTGATCGGCAGGCGGGATCAGATTGTTCTGCAGCTTGTTGAAATTGTCGCCGTGCGTATCCCAGAAGGGGTTTGAATCCGCGTGCCAGTTCACCGAGACGAAGGGGACGCCGTGTTCCACGAGCCGGCGGGCGAGCAGGACGCATTGTCCGTGGATATGGCGGCCGTATCGCTCACGCACCGACTGCGGCTCCGCAGAGAGATCGAAAGCGGTTCGAACGTCCCGACTGGTGAGCAGCTCGAACGCTTTCTGTTGCTGGGCGGTCGAGGTTCGCAACACCGCCAGTCGCTCGAGGTCCGCCTGCTGCTGGTCAATCCGGGCGAGCAGCGTCCGGCGGTGTTCGAGTCGCGCCTGATTCACGTCGTTTGGCAACGAGAGTGCGGGCACACTCCAACCTTCGGCGTTCGGATCACCGCTGACCAGGAAGGGGTCAAACTGGCGACCTAACCAGCCAGCGGTTTGCCCCGGTGCCTTGCCTCCCGGTGCGGCGGGGTGAGACGCGATCCAGGGCATCGTGATGAACGAGGGCAAACCGGTCGAGGGCCCCCACAGCCGGTTGATCACGCTCCCCAGGTGCGGGGTGTCCCGGTCTGATGGAGGCTCGGCATCGCTCTTATTCACTGGAGGAAGGTGGCCGGTGAGAATTGTGTGGGCACTGGAGAGGTGAGCCGGGTCGTCATGCGTAAGCGAGCGGATCACCGCCAGCTTGTCAGTCACCAGGGGCAGGTGGCGGAAGTGCTCGCAAATCTGCAATCCGGGAGTGACGGTGCTGATCGGCTGGAAGGGCCCTCGAATCTCCGCCGCCGCGTTCGGCTTCATGTCGAAGGTGTCGAGATGGCTCGGACCTCCCCACATGAACAGGAGGATGCAGCGCTTGGCGCGGCCAAACCCCGGCAATCCGGTGTGTCGTCCACCTGCAACAGAGCGAACCAGTGACGTCGCGGTGGCCAGTGCTCCGGCAGTCAGCAGTGTACGACGAGAAAGAGGCAGGGGCATCTTTACAGCGGCGACGAAGCCATGAAGACATTTCGATCCATCCTCCAGACTACCGGATCCCCCTAAACCGGCATAGTGCATTCAGAAGGCCACGCCACGTTGAGACTTGCAATTGGTATCCAGCGTCGCTGTCAGACACGAACGATCAGTCAACAGGTGACAGCCGCACAACGTCCGGGATGCTTGCGAGGCTGCGAGTGATCGCGGAGGGGTCACTCCGTTGGCGGCCCAAGAGGCTTTTCGGGCGGACCATACAGCCGGGCGCCATCGGCGTTGAAGCGGCCTCCGTGGACGGGACAGTCCCATGTCTGTTCCAGATCGTTCCAGTGCGGGACTCCCCCCATGTGTGTGCAGACGGGACGGCAGCGATGCTCGCGTCCATCGTGTGTGCGGCACACGGCCGTGAACTTCCCGTCGACTTTGCCGACGGCACCCTCTCCGGGCAAGAGCGTTTCAGGATCGATCGAGGTGGCTGGTAACACACGTTCGGCGAGGTTCGCGGCTGATTTCAGCTGGGCTCCGACGAGATCGGCGGCTCCCTTCAATCCGAAGCGGGACGGCGAGAACGGTTTCTCCAGCGGCATGGAGCGACCGTTGATCAACGCGGCCAGCATGGCTGCGGCTCCGGTCCCCTGCGTGAGTCCCACGCCGCTCAGGCCGGTTGCGATCCAGACGTTTTCCGTCCCGGGGACGAGCCCGATAATCGGCAGACCATCGGCCGGTTCGAACAGTTCTGCGCTCCACACGGAGACGATCTCTTCAACACGGAAGCGGCTGCTGGTGTACGCTTCCAGAAGAGCCACCGCCTGTGCGGAGTCGCCAGCTCCTGTACGATGATCATAGCCTCCCACCAGAATCAGGCGTGGTTCGCTGCTACGAGCCCAGCGGATGTAGTGATAGGGGTTCTCGTCGTCCCAGAAGAGCGCGTCGGGAGGCGGATCGGCGACGCGAGCCGCGAGGACGTACGACTGCATCGGGGGAATCTGGGAGTGGATCCGCATCGCTTCGGTGTTGTTGCCGTGGACGGCACAGACCACATGATTGAATGTCACCTGACCGTCACCAGCTTCGACGGATTTCGGAGCCTTCCCGCCCGGCGATTTCACCAGCGTACGTTCGAAGATGGTTCCACCCGCTTCGGTGAAGACCCTGGCCAGCCGACGCAGATACGCCAGACAATCGATGCGGGCACAACCTTCAAGCCGGTACCCGCAACTGGCGAACGACAACGGAACCGCATCGTGCCACTGCGACTCGATCCCGATGGCGGTCGCAGCCTTGAGCTCCTTCTGGAGAGATTCGCGGGACGAAGACTGTTCTGAAAAGTACCACGCCGGAACGTGCGAGAAGTCGGTCGCTTCGTCGGCCCGGGACTGGATCGTGGCGATCGCCCGCTTGCGAAACCGGACGTACTCGGCCGCCAGCTCGTCGCCGAGTTGAGATCGCAACTGCCTTGGCCCCATCTCGGGATGAAAGTCGAGGTGACCACTGCTGCCTCCGGTCGTCCCGGCACCGATGACGGAGGCATCGCAGATGCACACACGATATCCCCGCTCGATCAGTTCCAGCCCAGCGGAGAGGCCGGTGATGCCGGCCCCGATCACCAGAACGTCCGTGTCGTGCTCTCCGGCCAGTTTGGGGAAAGTCGCCTCCAATGGCTGCCCCGATCGCCAATAGGAATTGTGAATTGCACCTGAATCCGCCACGGCCATGCCTCCGTCGGAGTCTGGATGAGTTCGTCCGGCTCAGGAAAGCAAACTGTGTTCCGTCGTGTGCTGCGTCGACGAGAATGTCCACACTCAGCAAGGATCGAGTGCACCGCACCGGCTGTCCCCGGTATCGCTGGCATCACCTTCCGTGCAGAAGTCCGTTCATGGGGCGACGAGGCTGACGTCTTCCCGTCGGCCTGCTGGACGATCACAATCCGGGGTGCCGTGCGATCATCCGCCTGTGGGGGACACCAGGCCGGGGGAGCGGGCTCCGGGTGTGGTTCCCGCTCGCGGCGGATCCTGCCGTGTAATGCGTGGGTCGCGGCGATCCCGTTGGTGCCAGGGCGGTGTGCGTGCTAAAACGGGTGAGCCGTTTGATATCGTAACCCCGTAGAGAATGACGCGATCCGTCATGAGCCCGAGGTGCGAAACCACATTGGTGACAGGGGGCCAGGGGTTCCTCGGGACACACGTTGTTCACTTTCTGCTGGAAGATGACCAGCCGGTCCGGGTGCTGGATCTGTGTCCGGGGACCACGAATAGTCGCATCAATTCGATCTGCGGGAGTATTACGGACAGCAGTCCTGTCCGCCGCGCACTCAAGGGAGTCCGTCGGGTGCTGCACCTGGCGGCCGTCCCGGACCTGTGGCGTGCGGCCCGCGACGACTATTACCAGGTC
>CAZUXX010000034.1:0-3959 GCA_964624215.1 uncultured Planctomycetaceae bacterium | reverse complement strand
GGAGGGGACCCGGGTCGTCTGTGAACTGGCTTTAGAAGCAGGAGTCGAGCAGTTTGTCTATGTCTCGACGGCAATGCTCAATTGCCTTGGTCCGGATGCTTCTACCGCCCCCGGGCCTTATACCGAGTCGAAACGGCGCGCCGAGCAGATCGTGCTGGACCATGCCGCCCAGGGGTTGCCCGCGGTGATCGTCCGTCCGGGGGGACTGATCGGACCGGGAGACCGTCGCCTGACGCCACCCGCGCGGATGTTGCTCGGACTGGTGAACGGAACGATTCGCGGATATCTCGACACCTACTTGTGGCTGCAGGACGTTCGCGACGTGGCCCGATCGGTGGTCCACCAGACACGTGACCTGATGACCGGGTCCGTCGCCAGTATCTCCTCCCATCCGGTGGCCTTTCGCGCACTGATGGACGAATTGCATCGGCTGACCGGACTGCCGATGCCCCGCCTGCGAGTGTCCCGGACTGTTGCCCTCGCCGCGGCTCATCTTGAGGAGTTGCTGACGCGCTGGCGGCTACGTTCTGCACCCACTGCTTCGCTGGAAGGGATTCGTGTCTCCCCTTCCAGTCGGCCTGCGCCGTGGGATGGCCCCCTGTTGCGAACGCCGCTGCGTCCGTTGTCCCGCACGCTCAGTGACACGCTGAAAGACTTTGCCCGCCGCCGACTGCTCACCCCCCGGGCCCGGGCGGCCGTCAACGACCGCTGCGGTGCAAAATCAGGGACCTTGTCTCCCGAGAAGTTTCGCTGAAGCCGGACACAGAATCGTTTGGAAACAGCGGTCTGATCGAGGGTCAACGGCCTCGCGTCCGGGGCGGCGACTCCTCGCCTGAGTCAGCCGGAGCCTCTCCGATCCGCGAGGTCTGTGTCGCGATCAGCAGCTTCCAGTTCTCAATCGGTGTCCCTTCCAGATCGACGTGGCTGAGGAGTGCATACAGTCGCTGGGTGGCCGGGCCGTCGGGAGACGTACGGAAGATGTTCTGCAGGAAGTACGGAGGAATTGCCTGATAATACAGCGAGACGCGAACACTCACCTCGCCCGGGTCGACATCCTCGGGTAACTGAATCCGGTAGCGGATTTCGTCGCAACCGCTGCCGTCGGTGTAGCACGGGTCAAGGGCCGTCTGGGCATCCGGATGCGTCGCCTTGAGATACTCGCCTGTGAGGGCAGGGTCAGGGCCATCGGCCGACCAGCCCCGCGGCAGCAGGCGGTTGTCCTTGATTCGCTCACAACTGTGGAGAAAGCTCGTCGTCAACTGTTCGTTCGCGTTACACAAGAGGCTTTCGTAGATCTGCACCTGGTCTTCCGACACGATCTGCTCATAGTGTGGCTGAATCCTGTATTTCGACTGGGGATGGAGCGGGTCCAGGATTTCACTCTTTAACGGTTCGCCGTCCGGTCCTGTCAGAACGCCAAGGTTGTTCGTTCGACCTGACGACCAGAGGATCGTTTCTCCTCCATCGTTGTCGGGGCGAACCGCGACCACTTCGAGAAAGGCGCGTCGGAAGCCGACCCCACTGGGGAAGCGGTGGCCCACGAGATTTTCCAGTCGCACGTCGGTGGTCAGTTCGTGCTTGCCAGTCTGAGTCGTGCTCGTGGTGAGGTTCACAACACGGTGGCGGGCCGTTTCGAGCATTTCCCCGATGGACTGATCGATCGGGGTCTTCGAGCCGGTCATGTATTCCGTCGTTCGAACGCCCAGCACATCGTCGAACTGGCGGAACAATTCGATCAGGAAGACATTCAGCCCGGAGAAATTATGCCGCGCGTAGCCTTTCTCCCGGACGCGGACGGTCAGCTTGTCGTGCGGTGCCAGGTTCTCGGCATCGGGATAGGTGACGTCCTGGATAATCGCCATCCGCGTTTTGAGCGGATCGATCGAGATCCCGAGTGCCTCGTTGACGAGGCCCGTTGACATGTGGCAGTCCTGGCAGGTTTTGGCTTTCGGGTTATCAGGATTGAATTCGTTTTCGTATTCGCTGTTGAGCCACTCCAGATAGGTCGCCTGTTCGACGTGATGGTGAAACTGTTTGAACTCGGGGACGGTCTGAGCGGCGATGAGCGGGGCCTGCTCCTTTCGCCCGTCTTCATTCAGTGTGTGATCAACCACCGGCAGGCTGATCGTGTGACATGTTCCACACAGCTGGGAGGACTTCAGAAACTCGCTGTGCTTCGGCTTGTAGCCGATCGCGTGTTCCATGGCGTACGGGGCGATCTCATCGTCTTTGAAGGGGCCGTAGATTTCGCCCGGCTTGCCGAAGTGCAGGTTTCCTGACGTTGTCGCCTCGAGAAAGAACTGCAGGTAGGGACGCTCGTCTCCGGGAGGTTGCTCGGGAGGCTGCATGCGGTGACAGATCATGCAGCTGATCCCGTCGCGGGCCAGGGCACCATACCGCGCGGCGCCGCTTCCTTCCGGCTCAAGACCTTCGGCACAGGCGGTGACATGGTCGAGCGGGAAATCGCGGTCTCCTTCGGGATGATCCTGGTCGAACTGGTGTTTGCCCATCGCCCCATGACACCGCAGACAGGTGTCTGTCAGGCGGGCAGTCAGGCGCGGCCAGTCCTCCGGGAACTCGCGTTTGAGAATCGCGGTTTCGGTCTCGAGCTGGGCAAAGAAGACCGGATCGCGTCCGGCGAGCCCCATGGGAGTCCACTGCCATTCCCCGTAGGGAGAAATGTCGTATCCCCGGGCACCGTAGCCGGCCTCCTCTTCTGTGGGTACGAACATCGTAGGGCCGAACGGCTCCAGAAGCCCGGCGTGACAGCTCATACACTGGTTCGAAGTGAGGAATCCGTTGCTCTCGCCTCGCTGAGCGACCGCCACGTCGTGCGACACACCGGGAAGCGGAGTCACCAATTCAAGAGGCTGGTGGGGTATGGAGTCGAAGAACTCCAGAAAGCTCCGGTTTGGTGTCCTCGCCCGTTCAGGAGCCAGTTGCAACCGGGCACACCCCGGGTGTGACTCGTGACGGCGGGGCAGCGGAGCTCCGGCACTGGCAGAATCGTCCTGAGATCCGTCGACGGTCGCCTCGTCCGCTTCCCCGGTTGACTCGCCAGGCGGATCGTCGAGCCAGGAATCGTCGACGCGAAACAGCAGCGGATGTCCGGGATAGCCTTCGATGTTCCTCAGTGAGGCGAACGTGTACTCGTTCTCGGGATCGCCGGCCCGGGTCCCCGGGGTATGCGTCGAGGCATGGCAGCGAACACAGTACAGGCCAAAACCCGAGATCGGGTGATCGAACGGCCAGGCCCGGTTGTCGATCACTTCCTGTCCTTTGGCCGGATTGCTCCAGAACCACCCGTCGTGGGAGCCGGCGGAATCCTTGATCATCACGGTCCACGACTCGAGTGAGTCCCACAGTTCCTGCTCGTTCTTCCCCTGGTGCCGCGCTGCCGGAGGAGAGTACTGCTCCTTGATGATCATCGCCCCGTCGGGGAGGGCGCCCGGGCGACCGTTCTCCAGCCAGTCGATGACTTCAGGTGAGTAAAACACCCGCACGGCGGGGTGCGTGCCGTAATACGTCCCGTTGATGTAGGGCCCCGTGTCGCGGACACCCTTGTCACGTGGCCATCCGCGCCGGATGTACTCGCGGTCATTCAGGAAGCGAAACAGTTTCTTCTCAAAGGCCTGCACCGACATGCTGCCGGGGCGCGGCAAACCGTGAGGCACATCGCCAGTCACCGGAGGGTCTGACGCCGCCTGAGCAGGCAGTGGCACACTCTGCGCCGTGTCGACCGGGCCCTCAGCAGCGACACGGATGCCAATCGCGGTGCAGGCGACGAGCGCAATCACGCCACTGAGGATCAGCACAGACCGCAAACGTCCGGGAGACAGCGTCATCAGGAATCCGTCGGCTCGAAAGGGATTGTCGGTTATACCCTCGACCGGCCGCGGGCAAACCGGGAATCCCCCGGTGCAACTGACCTGAAGATCCCCGGGGTGAACGCAACATCG
>CAZUXX010000033.1:4621-12703 GCA_964624215.1 uncultured Planctomycetaceae bacterium | reverse complement strand
GAAAGTCGAGTACAGCACCGCGACAGCACCGATCAGAAACAGGTACTTCGCATACTCCCCGAACACCGGCACATACGCCGATGCCAGCGTGCTCACCATCCGCATCCCGTCGGGATTGCGCCCCTCACGGAACAGCACGGCTGCCCCCATCAGATAGAACGCAATCGTGGCAATCGTGTAGATCACCATCGACAGAAACGCGTCGTAGTGCATCACCCGCATCCACCCGCGGGCCCGCTGCGCCCACGACTCGTCGCTGCTCCGGCGACCGGTGTAACGGGCGTACCCTTTCTCGATACACCAGTACGGATACGTAATCAGTTCCGTAGCACCCACACCGATGATGCCGAACGTCGCCAGAGCCATACTGATCCCTTCGGACCCTTCCGGCAGTCCAAACGTCAGCCCGCGAACCAGGTCCTCCCCCGAGATGCGGAACTGCGGCGTCGCCTGCAGCGAAATGGCGTTCCCGATCGTCACGAATGTGAACAGAACCACCAGCACCGTCGAAACGTTCTGAATCACACCGTACCGCCCGTTGTATAGCAGCGGGATGGTGACGGCGACGACAATTGCAGCCCACAGCTTGTCATCCAGCGTGCTCCGTTCAGTAAGCACCGCCACCTGCTGCCTCTCCGCACGAACCCGGATCGACTGCAGCTCCACCGCATCTCCGAGAACCGCAGTCTCACTCGATTCGACCGTTCCGGAGGCACTCGCAAACTGGCTCTTGAGTGCCTCCAGTTCCTGCGACGCTGCACGGACTCGCTGCTGCGCCGCCAGTGCCCGTCCCTCAACCGGATGTCTCGCCAGCTGACTGACATCCACAAGTTGCTCGGCGAGAACCGTATGGCCACGTCGAATCTGCTCAAGAGCCATCTCGGAAGGACGCTCGTGCAGCACACCCGAGTCCACCCGTTGCGCCACATCGGCTTCGAGTCGCGGACGGTTGACCTCTGCCAGCAACTCGCGAAGCCTCGCACGGCGCTCCTCAAGTTCCGCAGCACTCAGGAAATTCCGCTGATCGACGGGCGGAAAGGCCTCCACGAAGCTCGCCAGCAACGCCTCCCGGTTGGCCAGGGCAGCCACTGTGGAGCGGTCGCGTTCAACGAGCTCGCTCCGCCACTGCTCCTCAAACGGACCTCCCGGTTCATCAGCAGAGGTCCGCCATCCCCGGGACGATTCCTCCGGACGATGCAACAGATACAGGTCGTACGCCGAAAGCAGCGTGTCGTCCCATTCCAGGTAAGTGTTCAGATCGCGCGCCGATGGCGTCTGAATCGCCTCCACATAGTCCCCGGTAATGGGATACGCCAGTGCCAGCGCCTGCCCGACGCCACCGAGAATCCCTCCCAGCTGTGCCATCGACGCCGTCATCATCGCGATCCAGAACCACAGGATCCAGTTGACCCGACCGATGCGGCCCGGCACCTGGTTGAGCGCGGCCAGCGTCGTCTCCCCATGGGTGATGGCGAAACGCCCCAGCTCAATCTGGACAAACACCTTGATCACGCAGCCGATGATGATCAGCCACAACAGGGCAATCCCCGCCTGCGCTCCGGTCGACGTCGTCGCAATCAGCTCACCCGAACCGACAATGCTGCCAGCGATGATCAGCCCCGGACCGAGTTGCCGGAGCGTCCCGGTGAACGTGCGCGGAGCCTCCTGAACACCCTCCGGACCGGCCGGATCCTGGCTCGGCGGAATCGTGTTCTGATCGGGCGACCGGTCAAAATCAGACGAAGTCAGCGGTTCCGTCATGGAGCCTGCAGTGCGGAAGACAGGGAAACGAGCCACTTATACAGAGGCCCCGATGCGTCCACAACGCGGCCACCGGGTTTGCCTCCATTGTCTCCACCGGCCACCTCGTCCGGTCCGCAAAGACCGTCCCGTACGTCCCGACCCCCTCCTGCAGCCTCGCCCTGCGTTCATCAGAACACGCTCGCCGCCGATTGCCCGTCAACACCCCACGGACTATAAGCTGAAAACCGTCGACATCGTTGCTGGTCACCACTCGTTCGCCTCCATGCCCACAGCTGAACCGTCACCCAAGCCGCGCCGGCGATCTACGGTCGGGCTCGTCGAGCGGCAGTCGACGACACTCTTTCATCCACCGAATGACCTTCTGCTTGAAGGGGGGCGCCGCCTGGGCCCCATCACGGTCGCATTCGAGACGGTCGGCACACTCTCCCCCGAAAAAGACAACGCGATCTTCGTCTGCCACGCCCTCACCGGAGATGCGCACATCGCCGGAAAACATCATCCGGATGATCGCAAGCCCGGCTGGTGGGAAGGATTCGTCGGACCAGGCAAGGGAATCGATACCGATCGCTACTTCGTCATCTGCGCCAATACGCTCGGCGGATGTCGCGGCACCACCGGCCCAGGCAGCATCAACCCCGAAACCGGTGAGCCATGGGGACCCGATTTCCCGTTCATCACCGTCGCCGATGTCGTTCGCGTGTACAAGGAGCTCGTCGACTCACTCGGTATTCGCAAACTGCTGGCTGTCGTCGGGGGCAGCCTGGGAGGCATGCAGGTCCTCGAATGGGCCGTGCGCTTTCCCGAAAGCATGCATGCCGTGGTCGCCCTGGCCTCGGGCCCACGACTGAACGCCCAGGGAATTGCCTTCAACGCCGTCGGACGCCGCGCAATCTTCCAGGACAGGCTCTTCCGCGAGGGCCGCTACTACAACGAGGACGAGAAGCCCCGCTTCGGCCTCGCCCTCGCCCGCATGATCGCGCACATCACGTACCTGTCCGAACAGTCCATCGAAATGAAGTTCGGCCGCAAGCTGCAGCACAGCGACGAACTCGCCTACGACCTGCGGAAGGAGACCGAGTTCCAGATCGAGAGCTACCTGCACTATCAGGGAACCCAGTTCGTCGAACGATTCGATGCCAACAGCTATCTGCTGCTGACGCGGGCGATGGACTACTTCAATCTGGAAGAAGCCCACGGCCCGCTCGACCAGGCGCTGGGACGCACCGACGCCCGGTTCTTTGTCGCCTCGTACACAACCGACTGGCTGTTCCCTACCTCACAGAGCAAGGAAATCGTCCGGGCGCTCCTCAAGGCAGGCCAGCACGTCACCTTCACCGAGTTCGATAGTCCATTCGGTCACGATGCGTTCCTGATCGACTCGCAGCTGGGCCCGCTCGCCGCAGCGGTCTCGCCGTTTCTGGAACGCACCCTGCAGGACGTCCGACAGGCCCCCTCCCGGGAGGCGACCGTGTAGCAGCGGCGTGTGGCGTCTCACGAGGGCAGTGCAGACGATGGAACATTCGTACGTCACCTCCACGCACGTGAGACCGGCACGTCCAGGCCGTCAGACAGTTCGCAGACCGGACCTCAATAGGCCCGCTCCGGTCGCGACGTCCCGCTCCGCAATCAGACCGCTTCGCAGCACTCGACTGTCGTCCGCGTGCGGCCGGGAAGCATCCCCCCCGAGCCCGACCGGGCCATCAGTTCGGCAGACATCTCGCCGCGGAGAATGCGGACATGCTGCGGAGCGTCGATGCCGATCTTGATGCTGCCGCGGCTCGTCTGGACGACCTTCACAATGATGTCGTCGCCGATCTGGATCATCTCGTCGTCTTTGCGGGTGAGCACGAGCATGGGAGTTCCTTCCCTGGAGTCTGGTTTTGATTGAATGAAAAGGAGCGACAGGTGTCGTGCCAGACCGCTTATGCACAGGGGATGCCAAAGCCGTTCAGACCAGCCCGCCCAACAGCACACGAATCACCTTAACTCACTATCCCCAAAACGGTTACACACTCCATAAACCTCCAGGCCACGGCAACTCATCCTCTCTGTCACCCGCCCGGTGCAAGCGACTTTGCAATTCTGAACACGGTCTCTGGGAGAACCTACAACCGCGGCCGACCCCAGACGGATCTCCCCTGCTCTGCACATCACTGCATAGAGACACCCGCTCGCGGCACTGCCATCAGATTGCGAATCGATTCGAGCGTATCGGCGTCGGCCGGCCGCTTGTCCTGCCGCCATCGGCTGATCCGGGGAAATCGCACCGCCAGCCCCGATTTGTGACGCTTCGACACCTGGATGTTCTCGAACGCCAGTTCAAACACGAGCAGTGGCTCCACGGCCCGCACCGGACCAAACTTCTCCAGCGTGTGCTGACGCACGAAGCGGTCCACCTGCCGGATCTCCTCGTCGGTGAGCCCCGAATACGCCTTCGCAAACGGAACCAGCTGCTCACCGTCCCAGGCTGCGAACGTGTAGTCCGTGTACAAACTCGCCCGGCGGCCGTGCCCCCGCTGCGCATAAACGAGAACCGCATCGCACGTGTACGGATCGACCTTCCACTTCCACCACAATCCGGTCGGCCGGCCGACTCCGTAGGGAGAGTTTTTCCGCTTGAGCATGAAGCCTTCAACGCCGCGCTCACGGCTGCTCTCACGGAGCACCGTCACTTCCTCCCAGTGCTCCGCGTCAACGATGGGCGACGCCATCAGCCGTTCATCAGCGAGACTCCCCGCCAGCAGCGACTCAAGTCGTGCACGACGCTCCAGAAAGGGGAGCCCGCGACAGTCCTCTCCGTTCTCCTCCAACAGATCGAACGCCATGAACCGCGCCGGCACCTCCGCCAGCATCTTCTTGCCGACGGACTTGCGTCCGATACGCCGCTGCAGCTCGGCAAACGGCAGCACACGCCCCTCTTTCCACGCAATCACTTCCCCATCCAGCACCGTTCCATTCGGCAGCGCATTCGCCGCAGGAATAAGTTCGGGGAAGCGCTCCAGAATCGGCTCTTCACCACGCGACCACAAAAACGTCTGATCCGCACGGCGAATGAGTTGCGCACGGATTCCGTCCCATTTCCATTCCAGACTCCACTCCCCCGGTTCGCCCAGCGCCTCTGGAGTTGATGGCAGCGGATGAGCCAGGCAGAACGGATAGGGCCGACTCACCTCGGCGTCCGTCCCGTCCGTTTCGAACAACGACCGGAAGAACTCCTCCGTCGGAGTCCACTGCCCCATCAACCGGTGGGCGATGGTCGACCCCTCCAGCCCGCTTGCTTCCGCCAGGGCCCGTATCACGAGCCCCTGCGACACCCCGACACGAAAGCTGCCGGTAACCAGCTTGTTGAAGACCAGTCGCTCCCGCGACGTCTGATGACGCCACAAGTCACACACCTGCTCCCGCTGCAGATCGGCCGGCAGCTTCCCCAGTGGCTGCAGCCGCTCCTCGACAAGCTCGGCCAGGGACAGCGCGTGCTCTCCGTGCGGCTCCGGCAGCAGCAGCGCGATCGTTTCAGCAAGATCCCCCACCGCGTGGTAGCATTCGTCGAAGAGCCAGTCCGGCAAACCGGCCAGCCCCGCTGCCCACTGCCGGAGATCGCCCGTCTTGATGTGGCGCCTGAACCGCCGCCCGCTCAGGAAATACACCGCCCACGCACCATCAGCAGGCGCCGCCAAACGGAAATAGTCCCGCATCACCGACGTCTTGACCGACGTCTTCGTCGTCTCGTCCAGAGCCTGGTAGAGAGCCGCGAACCGTTTCATACCGGTGGATCTCCGTTCGCGACTCCCTCATCGCTCGCGGCCGCGTCCGAGTCTCCATCAGCGGCGTCGACATCAACGTCGTCCCGTTCCCCGACAAACTCCGTCGCCAGCGAAGCAGCGTCATATCCCTGCTCGCACAGCCAGCGGACCATGGGACCAGTCTGGCCATGGGTCAGCAGGATCCGCTCGGCTCCGGTCCCGGAGATCGCCGACAGCAGCCCCGGCCAGTCAGCATGATCCGACAGGACAAAACCATGCCCCACGGCCCGGCGTCGACGTGTGCCGCGAATCAGCATCCACCCCGAAACAAACCCGCTTTCAAAGGGAGCAAATCGCCGTGCCCACGGACTCGCCAGTGCCGACGGTGGTGCCAGCACCAGGGCCCGCCGCGCAGCGGCCTTGTCTGTCGACGAGGCGTGCTGCGTCTGAGGTAATCTGATCCCGGTCTCACGATACGCCCTGTTGAGCCGCTCGACGGCTCCGTGCACCAGAATCGGACCGATCGAGGGATCGAGACGGGCCAGCACACGTTGCGCTTTCCCGAGTGAATACGCCAGCAGCAGCGACGCCTTTCCGTCATCCGCGTTCGCACGCCACCAGCGATTGATGTCGTTCGCAATCGCCTCCTGGGGAGGCCACCGGTAGATCGGCAGCCCGAACGTGCACTCGCTGATAAACGTATGACAGCGTTGCGGCTCAAACGTCGCACAGGTGACATCCCCATCGGTCTTGTAGTCCCCGGAGATCACGCACACCCGGCCGCGATGTTCGATACGCACCTGGGCGGAACCAAGAATATGTCCCGCCGGATGCAGCGAGAGTGTCACCCCGTTGACTGTGAGTGCTTCCCCATACGGAACGGCATCGATGACGGCTTCATCACCCAGACGCGCTGCGAGGATCCGCCGCCCCGCCTCCGCCGTGAGGTACCGCCCGCTCCCGCGGCGGGCATGATCGCTATGGGCATGTGTAATCACCGCCCGCGGAACTGCTCGCCAGGGATCGACAAAGAAGTCGCCCGCCTCGCAGTACAGTCCTTCATCGGTCAGTCGGACCAGTTCCCCCGCAGCCATCAACCTCGCCCGAAGAGAGAATCACCGTCGAAGCGAATTGTACGCGCAGGCCCCACCCGCGGGAGCCCCGCAAACGCAGGCGCGAGGCCATGTCTCAACACTCACACGCCCCCCCGCCGCAAACGACCGGTCCAGACTCCCTGCCCCGGGTCGACACTGTTACTCGCGACACTGCCGACACAGTAACAACGTTTGATCCGTAAATTGCCCCACGCTCGCACCAGCGGTAGAGTGTCCTCCGGCCAGTCTCTTTCCCGAACACAGGATCCTGATCGTGCGTCTTTCAGTGCTCACGGCAATCCCGGCTTGTTTCCTCGTGCTCACGCAGCTTTCCATCGCCGACGAGAAACCGGTTGTCCCCACAGAAACCATCGAATTGCTCAACGGTCGCGACCTCTCCGCCTGGTACACGTGGCTGACCGACGACGGCTACGAAGACCCCCGTGGCGTCTTCACGATCCAGCCCGACGGCACACTCCGCATCTCCGGTGATGGCTATGGCGGCCTCATCACCCGCAAGGAGTACGCCGACTACTACCTGGTGATGGAATATCGCTGGGGCACAGCCACCTGGCGGAACCGCGTCGACCGAGCCCGTGATGGCGGGCTGCTGCTGCATTGCCAGGGCCCCGACGGAAACTTCGGCGGCTCGAAAGGCAAACCAGGTCCGTGGATGACCTCGATCGAATGCCAGATCATCGAGGGTGGAGTCGGAGACATCCTCGTCCTCTCCGGCAAGGACGCCGACGGTAACCCCATCGAGGCGTCCGCAACATGCGAAATCACGCGCGACCGCGACGGCGAAGCCGTGTGGAAAGCCGGCGGTGAACCGACCACCTTCACCCGCGGACGCATCAACTGGTTCGGTCGCGATCCCGACTGGAAGGACGTCCTCGGCTTCCGTGGTGCCAACGATGTCGAAAGTCCCGGTCAGGAATGGACGACCCTCGAATGCTTCTGCAGCGGTGACACCCTCACCTACCGCGTCAATGGCGTAGTGGTCAATCGTGCCAAAGACGTGCGTCCCCGGCACGGCAAGATCCTGATGCAGACCGAAGGGGCCGAAATGTTCGTCCGCAAGCTGGAACTCCGTCCCCTCCCGAAAGAACTCCCCTGACCACGATGCCGCCGCAGCGCACCGGCATCCCGATTCAGGTCACACCGGTGCCATCTGTTCTCTCCTCCCAATTGCAGGTCCTCGTATGAAGATCACGCTCCTTGTCGTGGCATGGATGGCTCTCTCGGTGACGGGCGCGGCTCTCGCGCAATCTCAACCGGCGAATGAGGCCGCTGGCGAGTTTCAGGTCGGTCCGCCTCTGGGAGCCATCAACGAGGCGGGTGAATTCGTCCCCATCAGCAGGAACGTCAAGGTCTACGGTAGCTTTCGCTTCGCCGAGAGCTGTACCTACGACCCCCAGCGTGACCTGATCGTGGTCATGAACGCCGGCGTCCCGCAGAACCAGTTGCCCAACGACGGCTAC
>CAZUXX010000033.1:0-4611 GCA_964624215.1 uncultured Planctomycetaceae bacterium | reverse complement strand
GCTGAACCCCGACGGCACCGTCCACACTCCGAAGTGGATCGGCGCCACCCGGGACGGGCTCACGCTCAATCATCCTCTCGGCAGCGCGATCCGGGGAGGCATCCTGTACACGGCCGACATCGACACGGTGCGGACGTTCGATCTCGCCACAGGCAAGCCCGGGCGCGCCTACCACGTCGAAGGAGCGACGATCCTCAACGGAATCGCAGTCAGTGACGACGGCACGATCTTCGTCTCGAACACCCGCAACCCCGAGTGCCTCTACAGGATCACCGCCGATGGAGAGGTCACGAAAATCGTCGACGGCGAGCCGCTGGTGACCCCCAACGGGGTCGCCAGCGATCCCGACGGCAATGTGGTGGTCGTCAACATCGGGAACAATGCGGTGCTCACCTTCGACCGGGACGGCAAGCTGCTCCGCACCGAACACGCCGTCGAGGGGGGCAACGATGGACTGGTCATCCTGCCGGACGGAACGAAGTACGTCAGCAGCGTTCGCTTCGGCAGCATCTCGCGAATCCGCCCCGGACAACCGGCCGAGATCATCGCCTCCGGAATCCCCAGCGCGGCCTCGATGGGCTACGACCCGAAGCGGCGGCAACTCATCATCCCGATGAACAACAACAACGCCGTCGCCTTCCTCAAACTCGACGACGAAGACTGAGGACGGTGACCACCAGCCAGCAGAGTTGAACCGGAAATCCGGTCACACCACATAGACCAAAAGCCGCTGCGGTCAGTCAACCGCAGCGGCTTTCCTTTTCTCTCCCGGCATTCGCCGGCAGCCCGGCACTTACGGGAGTTCCTTCGTCTTCAGATCGACGGCCCCGGTCTCCGTCTGAATGAGAACGACCGCGTGGTGATCACCCAGCTTGTCGAGCTGGACCACGTTGTCCCAACCCTCGACCGTTTCATAGCCCGTACCCGCCGTACCACCACCGCGAACCGGTTCGTCCACCGAAACCTGCTCGATCTTGTCGGTGTTGATCTTCATCACACCACGGGCACTGTTCGCCATCAGCAGGTAATCGCGACCGTCCTTGTTGTAATGGATCATGTCCAGCGGACGGTTCCGGTTGCCCAGTTCAGCGACCGTCGTCCCGCGAATCTTCTCACCCGCCCGCAGATCCTTCAAAGGAAAGCGAACGAGCGGCGTACAGGTGAAGCCGGCCAGCACGTTCGGCTCGCCATCAATGGTAAACGGAATGAACGTCCGCACCGGAGCGTTGTCCTCCACCCGGCCATGAGCGGCATGGAAAATCTCCAGGCTGCTGCTGTAGGCCTTGTCCGAGAACGGAAACGCAATCGTACGGATCGACGAGGGAGCCTCGGCGGTACTCAGCCCGGAGACGAGCACATGACCGTCCACCCACGCCAGGTCAGTGATCGCTTCGTTCCGCGGGTTCCGTGCGCGGCGGCCCTCTCCCACCACACCATCCCGGGGAGCATCCCGGAGATCCGTCTTCGCGAAGCTCACGTTCGAAAGATCGATCGGCTGAAGTTCACTCCCGCCTCGCACCAGCACCAGAGCCGGGCGGCTGCCACCCACGGCAATGACGACATTCCCCGTCTGCGGATTCACCGCCAGATCAGCAATCTCCACATTCTGAGAGTTGCTCTTGAGAACCTCCGCCAGCTTGACGTTGAGTCCCGAAATGTTCGGTGGAGCCGTCTCGCCACCGGACTTGTCACCCGTCTGGATGGCGTACAACGCAGCCGCCTTCGAGTCCCCGACAAACACAATGCCGTCGGGACCAAAGGCCAGCGGGCCGACCGATTGCAGTTCAACCTTGCCTTTCGACAGTCCGTACACGTCCTCCGCCTGTGCCGCTGCGGTCAGCATCGTGGCCGCGAGCGCGACCGCGAGCAGCCGCGTCCCCTGAGTCAGTCGCATCGGTTTCTCCCTGGTGAAGTGTGACGATTCAGCCCTGGGAGTCATGCTAACTGCGGGCGGGAACGCCCGAAAGTCTGCTGCGGGGCGAGGCTGCTCACGATTGTCCGATCAAGCGCAACCCCATCGGGAGGACGTGCACCGCACAGTCTCCCGAACACTACACCGCCGGCTGGCCTGTGAAGTATTCGGGTTCGTTCCCCTTTCGCCACTTGATATTGCAGCCGATGCTCGGGCTCTGGTCGCTGGTGACCGGCTGACCATTCAGAACGGCATCACACGCAGCGCGCAGATCAGCCCCCGTAATCGGCCGGCCGCTTTGCGGGCGGCTGTCGTCAAACTGGCCTCGATAGACCAGCTTCAAGTCAGCATCGAACAGGAAGAAGTCCGGAGTACACGCAGCGTGGTACGCCTTCGCAACCTCCTGCGTCTCATCGTAGAGATACGGGAAGGTGTAGCCGGCCGCAGCATGTTCCTCCTTCATCTTCTCCGGACCGTCCTGCGGGTACGCGGAAACATCGTTGGAGCTGATCCCCACGATCCCCAGCCCGCGCTCCTGATACTCACGTGCGAACTCGGCCAGCGCCTCGCGCAAGTGAATCACAAACGGGCAGTGGTTACACATAAAGATGACCAGAAGCCCCCTCTCTCCCTTCACATCGTCCCGGGTCAGTGTCGTACCATCGACGGTGTTCAGAAGTGAGAAGTTCGGGGCAGTGGTCCCCAACGGCAACATGGTAGAGGCGGTCTTGACCATCGAATCGGCTCCCTGAGCTGAGGTGGTGAGTCGAGCGCCGGCATCCTCGTCCCGACTACCGGAGTGGTCAAGGGTGTCGGCGCCACTGCCAGACTGCATCCACCCTGCCGGTCGCTTCACCTGCCACTCACGCAACTGCGTCCAAAGGCCACGCCTCCTCCAGACGCCGAAGGCACGGCCTCCCTCCCCTCGTCGAAATCCCGTCCACTCACGGGTGCGATCCCGGCGATCTCGGTCTCAAAAGGCCGCTCCGCCGACGCGAATGTCCCGCAGCTTAGCCTCGGCGGGAACCGCAATTTCACGAACGCACAGCGAGGCTTCGCGTGTTTCCCTTCGGTTGCAGGGCCACTTAAACCCTACTTATCTTTAAACTCGCATAATCGGAAGAACTCGCCCAACCCCTCGAACCGGCCGGCTTCATGCGGGCAACCTGGCTCATTCCGATGCTGTCGATCGCCGGTGGCACTGTCGCGATCGCTGCAGCACCCGTCGGAATTGAGACTGCTGCCGCACTGACGGCCGCCCCCTCGCAAGCAGAAGCCGACGCGATTCTCCAGCGTCTGACGGCCCTCTGGGACGCCCGGTTGTCAGAGATTGTCTCTGCCGACATCTCGTTCCGCCTCTATCGCAATGTGGTGACGGAGAGCGAACTGACCCGCGATGAGGCTCTGGCCCTTCTGGACGAGTACGACCTCGTCGGGAATCCCGATTCCCTGGCGGAACTCATTCCCCGCCTGAAAGGAACCCCCGCCCCCACGAATCCGCCCTGGTCGAGTGCACGGTTCGTCCAGGACGGGTCGAACACCCGGTTCGAGTTCGACCCCTTCACCGCGGTCCGTCATGGCGACACCGAATTCCACGTCGACCAGGACAACGGCCAGGTGAGTGTCTACACCTCCGGCCGGTCTCTCCTCGACTGCGGAAGTCTGCAGGACTTCCGCTGGATGCCGCTCAAGCCCTTCGACGTGTCCGAATGGCAAGTGACGAACGTCGATCGCGGCGTCATCGACCTGGGCATCCCCGAGCACTCAATCCTCCTGCAGATCGACGAGCCAACGGGACTCTCTCTCCGTCAGACCATCTACCGGCCAGACACGAACGAACCCCTCACCGACCGATTCGAACTGGGGATCGTCGAGCATGCCGACGGCATCCCCTTTCCCACGGTCACCCTCTCGCTGAACTATCGCAAAGGCCTGCTCGCCCGGATTGCGTTTCGCGTCGTCGAGTCCGCTCAGTTCAACACCAGCATTCCTCCCGAGACGTTTCAGATCGCTCAGCCTCGGGACACCGTCGTGATCGACTACCGCGGCGACCGGAAGACAACGTTCTCCCTCCCGCAGAACACAGACGATCTGGCAAAGCTGCTGACGGCCCACACCAACGGCGCGCAGGCCGATCTCGATGCACTCGCCTCTGACAGTGGCCGGCTGCGCTGGCTACTGCTGATCAATGCCATCGTGCTGCTGATCGCCGGAGTCCTCCTGTGGCGCCGCGGGCGACCACGGCAGGAACCAGGCACCGATGAATAACCCCCACATCCCCGGAGTGTGAAGACAATGAGTGCGTCTCGAATCCTGGCGATTCCCTGTCTGGTGACCGGGTTCGCACTTCTGCTGTCCGCTGTTTCGGTGCCTTCAGTAGCCGACTGTGTCCCCCACAAGGTACGGTCTTCGGAATGCGAACACGCGCACGAGGCTCGCCCGGTTGCGAACACAACGAACTTCGCCTGTATTGGCGCCCCCGATGCAACCTACTGCTATCCCGGACCGGGAAGCGTTTGTGGAGAGAACCACGGATGGGGCTGGGCAGTCCCCGGAAAGTGTCGCGAGGTGTTCGGGAATTCGAATCCCTCATCCTGCTACGAGGACTATGGCCCCGCCGTGATTCACGTGCACCAGTGGTACAGTGATTGTCACCGGGAAGGACTTCTGTGCCGATGTATCTTCGTCGTCTTGTCCGG
>CAZUXX010000032.1:0-12745 GCA_964624215.1 uncultured Planctomycetaceae bacterium | reverse complement strand
CTTTCCGAGTCACCGAAACAATTGGCAACCGGCCGATCGTAATCCAATCCATGCCAGATAGTTCAAAAGCTGCTCCCCGTCGCAAGCGAGTCCTCGACGTCGGCCAGTGCGACCCGGATCATGGCTCGATCCGGCGCATGCTCGATCGCGAGTTCGACGTCGAAATCATTCGCGCGCACACCGCGGAAGAAGCACTTCAAAAGCTGCGTAACGAAGGCGCCGACCTCGTGCTTATCAACCGCAAGCTCGATATCGACTACAGCGACGGGATCGAGATTCTGAAGAAGATCAAATCCGATCCCAAACTGGCAGCCACGCCTGTCATGCTCGTGACGAACTACGCCGAGTATGAAGCAGAGGCTGTGGCGGCCGGCGCCGTGCCTGGCTTCGGCAAGGCGGCGCTCGACGACCCGCGGACGATCGATCGGCTGAGCGCCATTCTCGGCTAGGTGTTCGATAGCCCCAGCCGGCGGGGCGCGGCGCATGCTGCGGCGTCGTTTAAACGAAGGACCGCAGACTGCGCCAGGCAAAAACGACGTAGCGACCGCGAGGTTCTACTTCGGATTGTAGAGCAGGTAGGTCAGCCCACCCACGATTGCGCCGGCCACGATCCCACTTGGGTAGAAGAGCGCCGAGCCAAGATCGTAGTTTAAGCCGGCGAGCGTGCCGACGACGAAAAAAGCCATCACGGTGAAGTTGCCGACGATCAGCGCGACGCGACCGCGCTGCTTCTTGCGCGCTTGCAGCTCCTCGTACGATAGCTCATTCGACGGCGTGGCTGCCGCTGCGGCGCCACCTTCACCGGCCGTTCGGGGCGGCGCCGTCGACAATTGCGCGGCGGCCAGTTCCTTCGGGTAATACTTGGCGATTACCTCGTTCATGCTGGCAGGCGTGCACAGCGCGGTGCGCACAGGCATGCCAAACCGCAGCCGAAGATTGTCTTCGACCTCCGGCGCCAACGGGTTCGGCGACGCCATGATCACCTGACCGTCGTCGACCATCACCGGCGCGCACGAATTCTGCCGTGCGATGACCGCAGGCACAGTTGGAACCAGTTCTTCGTCGATTCCGACGTCGGAGAGTTCGACGTACGGCAACCCGAGCGATTCGGCGTAGGCCTGCATCACGTCGTCGGCCTTGGCCAGCTTCTGCTGAAGCACGGCGTCGCGAATCTCGATGCCAACGCTCTTGGCGAGGTTGCGTGCCTTGTCGAGCTGTTCCGGGGCCACGACTTTCCGCCGGATGAGGATCTCTTCCATCGTGCGGCGGCGATCGTCGGTGGGCTCCTCGCGTCCCAGCGAGGCGTCGTACTCAGCCTTGCGTCGCGCGTCGGTCAGGCAGAGCATTGCCTTGGCCAGCTCGTTCAGCAGCGCCTGCGACTGCGAGGCAAATTCGCCGGTGGCGAACTTGCGCACGTGAGCGTTCATCTGCCGATAGTGCTTGCGCACTTTCGACGGATCGTCTTCGAATTGCGGAAGACGCAGCAACTGGTAATGGTTTAGCGGCCGGGCCGTTTCCTTGATGCCCAACCAGTCTCGATAGACGTCCAGCGACTTTGACGACATGTCTGCGTGTTATCCCTGTGCGCGTCCTCGCGCGGCATGCGATCGGCTATTCAACCTTATATCCATGGGCGAGCGCCGCGAATCCATCGATCTGTTGTTCGCTCAGACCGCCTCGGCGTTCGATTTCCGTTGTCGCTTCGCGACCTCCCGTCTGATCCTTGGCCCGCACGCGAATGCGTCCACTGGCGTCGAATGAGTAGACCACCTCGACCGGCGAACCCTTGGGCAAGCCGACCGGCAGGTCGGTCACCCGGCAATTACCGATCAGGGTGCACGCGGCCGGATCGGGCGCGTCGCCTTCGATGATCTTCACCGTCACGCGCTGCTGGCCATCTTCGGTCGTGCGGAACGTCTGCGCCACCTGCGCAGGCAGGCGCGTGTTGCGCGGGATCATCACGTGGTTCACCATCTCGCGCGTCTTCGGGTGCCGAATGGCGATGCCCAGGCCGTGCGAGTTGACGTTGTCTTGCTTGACCTGCGAGAGGCGCTTTCGCACGGTGGCAGCCAACGGGCTTGCGTCGCCGCGGTACTTGGCTTCGAGGATCGCGGCGTGGATCGCCGCGCCTTGGGCCACGGCCAGATGCGGCGACAGCCCCTGATCCGGCTTCTTGCCGGTCAGCTGTTCGAGCGACTGCACCACTTTCGGCATGAGCGTCGAGCCGCCGACCAACACGATCGCATCGAGGTCGTCGGCCGTAACCTTGGCTTGTTCGAGAACGAGCTCCATCGTGTCGAGCGTGCGTTGCAGCAAGTCGGCCGTCATGTCCTCGAACTGCTCGCGCGTGATCTGTACCGAAACCGCCTTGCCTTCGTGGCGGCACATGATCGTTGTTCGGTCGGAATCGGTCAGCGCGATCTTGGCCTGGTCGCAGTCGTGTCGAAGCATCTGCACGGTGGCTGGATTTGTGCGCACGTCGACGCCGTGACGCGCCTGGAACTCGTCGGCGACGTAGTTCAGCAGCCGGTCGTTCCAGTCGACGCCGCCCAGCTCGACGTCGCCGTCGGTGGCAAGCACCTGGAAGTGCGTCGGCGTGTATCGCACGACCGTCACGTCGAAAGTCCCGCCCCCCATGTCGTACACCAGAATCGTCTTTTCCGTGTTCCCCCGGTCCGTGCGCCCCAGTTCCCCCTGTTGCCACGCGTACGCCAGCGTGGCAGCCGTCGGCTCGTTGATAATGTCGATGACGTTCAGACCCGCAATCCGGCCTGCATCCTGCGTCGCCTTCCGACGCACATCATTGAAGTAGTACGGCACCGTGATCACGGCATTCGCGATCGGGCCGATCCGCTGCTCGGCGTCCTGCTTCAGCTTCTTCAGAATCAGCGCCGAAATGAACTCCGGCGTGAGCTTCTTCCCCTGGTAGACAACGTAGAAGTCCTTGTTCCCCATCTGCCGCTTGATCGCTTCGACGATGTTCTGCGGATCATGCAGAGACATCCGCTCGAACGACGGACCCACAATCACCTTCCCGTCGTCCCCCAGCAGAACCACCGACGGAGTAATCGTCTGCCCGTCCGTGTTCTCGATCGCGGCTGGGGTTCCGTCTTCCCGGAGCTGTGCAATCGCCGAGTACGTCGTCCCAAGGTCAATCCCGACGGTCTGCCCTTCAAGAAACTTCATGGTGCGCCCCGAGTGAACTGGCCAGGTTGCCGCAGTGTCGGCCTCCACGGCCACGGACTCTGACTTGATACGGAATCGCTGCTGCAAGATCGCCGGCAATCCCGACTCCCGCCCGGGTCTTGAAAAGACTCCCAGAGGTCGAGCGGCTGCAGTCCCGGACGGAAACCGGGTCGGTCATTCTGTCGCTCGGCTGGACCGGAATCAAGCAACTGTCCCACGCTCGGGAACGCGTTCGGCAACCTCGTCCGCTTCGAACCCGCAGAACCCCGTTCCCCCCCTTCGGCCAGCACAACACGCGTTCCCGCTCCTGCGAATGCGAACTCGCTACACCCGCGTTACGCCTCCACCGCAGCGAGTTCCTCCACAAGAATGTTGTGGTTC
Organism: uncultured Planctomycetaceae bacterium; assembly: GCA_964624215.1. GTDB lineage: Bacteria > Planctomycetota > Planctomycetia > Planctomycetales > Planctomycetaceae > CAZUXX01. The sequence continues at coordinate 9,178 of CAZUXX010000032.1, read as the reverse complement.
GTATACACGTCAATGTCCGCCGCGATTCCCAGAGACTCACGAACGATCTCGGCAGCACTGAGTTCCGAATGCTTCACCAGGGCCCGGGCCGCGGCCGTCGCAAACTGACCGCCGGAGCCGATCCCCATGATGCCATCGGTCGGCTGCACCACGTCTCCCTGCCCGGTAATCACAAGCGAATGCTCCGGCGAGATCGTGATCATCATCGCCTCCAGGCGACGCAGCGCCCGATCGGTCCGCCAGTCACGTGCCAGTTCCGTCGCCGCTCGCGGAACATTCCCCGGAAAGTCCTTCAGCTTCGTCTCGAACCGTTCCAGAAGGGCAAACGCGTCCGCCGTCGAACCCGCAAAACCGACGATCACATCGCCCCCCAGAAGCTTGCGGATCTTCCGTGTGTCGGCCTTCAGGATCTGCGAGTTGTAGGTGACCTGGCCGTCCCCGCCGATCGCCACGCGTCCCTTGTGCCGGACTGTGAGAATGGTTGTCGAACGGGCTTTGATCGCAGACATCGGGACGCCAGAAAACGGGAGGAAAACCGGGATTCGTTCGCCCAATTGTGGACGATTCGACCGCCTCCTGCCAGCGGGCCCCACACGCCCGAGAATCTCCGCGACTGCCCCTACTCCGATCGCAGCACCGACAAAATCTCGTCGGCGACCGTCTCGTTCGGAGAGACCACCGCAAACGACTTGATGACCTTCCCCCCGCGGGTCACCACGACGGTCGTATCCACCTCGGTGTTCAGTCCCCACGTGCCCGGGCCGGTCGCATTCTCCTTGTAAACAGCGAAGTCGGTGCGGGCAAACTTCAATGAGTTCTGCGCCCGTTGCAGATAGTTTCGCGCACTCTCGTCATCGTCTGTCAACCAGATGGCGACGATCCGGCTGTCGGCAGCGACATCGCCCACCCTCTCATCAAGTCGGCGCAACAGACGCGCCGACGGCCGACTCCACTTCTCGTGCGGAACGAAGTACCACACGGTCGGCTTCCCGTCACGACGCTTCACGAAATCAACCGTCTCGTTCTGAACCTCGCCCAGAACCGCAGACACCTCGAACGCCTCGGTTGCCGTCCCTGCCTCCGGGCCGGAATCGGCTGCATCACCAACGCCGCCACAAACCAGTAGCGCAGCCGCCAGCGGGAATCCACACCGTTTCGCGTTCATGACCGGCCTCCCGGGAGTGAGCAATCACCGGACGAAGCGAACAAGGCAACGCCCGCCCGGTCTATTCTGCCCGGCGTCTGTCTCTTCCGCGAGACCGCCCTGACAAAAGCCCGGCCCCCCCGCAGCGAACGGTCAGTCGACGCGGCTCTCAGCAGGTCCGGGTATCAGTCATCGCGGCGACGACGTGCGCGCCAGTGCCACCTCGGGGGGGGACGCTGCATTCACCGGACCCAGTTGCACCAGTGGCTGTGACGGCGCCAGATTCGGACGCGACGGAACCGCCTCCGGCTCCTCATCCGTCTCGAGCGGAGTCAGCCCGCGAAGCGTCACCCGCGCCGCCGTCCACAGACCTTTCAGCGTGCCGAACGTCGCATCCACGGCCGACGGCTCGTAGCCACAGTGCACCATGCAGTCCTGGCATTTCGCATTGCCGCTCGCCCTGCCGTACTGACTCCAGTCGGTCGTCTCGATCAGTTCCTCGAAACTCTGCGCATACCCTTCCTGGATCAGGTAGCACGGCTTCTGCCAGCCGAAGATGTTGTACGTCGGGTTCCCCCACGGAGTGCATTCCAGTTCATAGTTCCCGCGGAGGAACTCCAGAAACAGCGGAGACTGGTTGAACGCCCATCGACGTTTCGGCCGGTGAAACAGCCGCTGAAACAGCCGCGTTGTCTGCGAACGATGGAGAAAATGCTCCTGGTCAGGAGCCTTCTCGTACGGATATCCCGGCGACACCATCATGCCTTCCACGCCCATCTCCGTGAGCGTGTCGAACATCTCGTGGATCCGGGATGCATCCGCCGTCGAGTACAACGTCGTGTTCGTCGTCACCCGGAAGCCGCGACGAATCGCCTCCCGAATCGCCGTGATCGCAACGTCGTAAACCCCTTCGCGACAGACCGCCTCGTCGTGCTCTTCTCGCGGACCATCAAGATGGATCGAAAACGACAGGTACTTCGACGGCGTGAATCGGTCGAGATGCTTCTCCAGCAAAATCGCGTTCGTACACAGATAGACGTACTTCTTCCTCGCCACCAGACCATCCACAATCTCGTGGATCTGAGGATGCAGCAGCGGCTCCCCGCCCGGAATCGACACGATCGGAGCCCCGCACTCCTCCGCGGCCCGAAAACACTCCTCCGGCGACAGATTCTTCCGCAGAATCTCGGCCGGGTACTGGATCTTCCCGCAACCTGCACACGCCAGATTGCACCGGAACAGCGGCTCCAGCATCAGCACCAGTGGGTACCGTTTGCGCCCGCGCAGCTTCTGCCCAAGCACGTAGCGGGCGACGGTCCACATCTGTGACAACGGAACGCCCATCATGGGCTCCTTCTTCTGCGATCGGCCACCAGGTCGGGATCCTTCCCTCATTCGGAGGCCGCGACGTCGAAATTCCGGGGAATTGGAGAGTCTGACGAAATTCGGCGGATGCGGAAAGCCCCGTTTCGACCTCACCACCAACCCGCCGTCAAGTCACAGTGCCCCCCCCTCAATCCACTCGGAATCAGTGGACACGCATCCCCGGTTTGGCCCCCTCATCCGGGTTGAGCAGGAAAATCTCTTTCCCCCCGGGACCGCACGCCAGAACCATCCCTTCGCTCACGCCAAACCGCATCTTCCGCGGAGCAAGGTTCGCACAGCAGATCACCAGTCGCCCCACCAGTTCCTCCGGCTGGTAGCAACTCTTGATCCCCGCAAAAACATTCCGCCGCTCCTCACCTCCCAGAGAGAGGGTTAGTTGCAGCAGCTTGTCAGCTCCCTCGACATGGTTGGCTTCCAGCACCCGGGCGACCCGCATGTCGACCTTCATGAAGTCGTCGATCGTGCAGTGTTCCGCCGTCAGCGGTTCCTTCTCCAGTGCCTCGGGACCATCCACAGGCAGACTGCTGCCGGTATTCGTTTCCGGGCTCTCCGACTTCGACTCTTCAATCATGGCTTCAATTTTCCTGGGATCGACTCGCGTCAGCATGTGCTGGAATTGTCCGACAAGACTCCCCGTCAGCGGCGTCTGCGACTCCTCCCAGCGCGTAATCGGGGCGTTGAGCAGTTCACCGGTCTGACGGGCCAGCCTCGGCAGCACCGGAGCAAGATACACCACAATCTGCCGGAACAGGTTCAGCCCGACCGTGCACACATCCCGCAACTGGTCAAACTTCTCCGGATCCTTGCGGAGCTTCCACGGCTCCTGTGCCTCGATGTACTGGTTCGCACGGTCAGCGAGTGTCATCACCTCCCGCATCCCGCTGTTGTAGTCACCACGTTCGTAGTTGTCGGCAATCCGCTCTCCCGCCTCCGCACCCTGCCGGAACAGTCCTCCGTCATCCGGGTAGGTCTCGCTCAGCGTCTCGCCGGCCACGAACTTGGCACAGCGGCTGGCAATGTTCACCACCTTCCCCACGAGGTCGCTGTCCACCTTCTTGCGGAAGTCCTCCAGGTCGAGGTCGATGTCGTCGACACGGCCCGAAAGCTTCGACGCGATGTAATACCGGAAGTACGAAGGGTCGAGATGATTCGCATACGTCGAGGCCATGACGAATGTCCCTTCCGACTTCGACATCTTGCGACCGCCGACGGTCAGAAAACCGTGGATGTGCACCTTCGTCGGCAGCGAGAAACCCGCCGTCTTCAGAATCCCCGGCCAGAACAGCGTGTGAAAGTACGTGATGTCTTTCCCGATAAAGTGATGGATCTCGGTCGCCTCACTCCGCCACCACGTATCGAGTGATTCCCCCGTCCGCTTGCACCACTCCCAGGTGCTGGCGATGTACCCGATCGGTGCATCGAACCACACGTACCAGTAGTTGCCGGGAAAGTCCGGGATCTCGAACCCGAAATACTCAGGAGGCCGCGTGACGTCCCAGTCCTTGAGTTCCTTTCGCGGGTTCTGCTCGTCCCCTTCCACTCCCAGGAAGTGACCCTTCAGATAGTTCGCAACCTCCGGCTGCAGATGATCGCCCGATTGAGTCCACTCCCGCAGAAAGTCATGCAGCGCCTCCAGACGGATGAACTTGTGGGGCGCCTCACGCAACTCGGGCGTCGCATCCGAAAGCGTGCTCCGCGGATTGATCAGTTCCTTCGGCGTGTAATTCGACAGACATTTGTCGCAGTGATCGCCGTACTGGTTCTCCGCCTTGCAGACCGGGCAGGTCCCCCGGATGAAGCGATCCGCCAGGTAGGTCTGCGCCTTCGGATCGTAGAACTGCTCGACCGGCTTCTCGATCACCAGTCCGGCATCAGTGACCGCCTTCCAGATCTGCTCACACAGCTCGCGGTTCTCGTCGCTGTGCGTACTCCCGTAGTTGTCAAACTCGATATCGAACGCGGCGAAGTCCCGGATATGGGCCTCCCGCATATCGGCAATCAACTCTTCCTCGCTCCGTCCCTCCTGGCGGGCACGGATCATGATCGCGGTGCCATGCGTGTCGTCCGCACAGAAAAACCGGCACTCGTGCCCCCGCAACTTCTGAAACCGCACCCAGATATCCGTCTGGATGTACTCCACCAGATGACCAATGTGAATATGGCCGTTGGCGTAAGGCAGGGCGGCAGTGACAAGGATGCGGCGCATGGACAGGAAGCAGTCTCACGTGGCAGTCGGGGCAGAACTCAAGGCATCGAGCGTTCGCAGCCGTGCTCGGCCGGAAGTTTAGGGAACAGCTCCCGGTGTCGGTAGGTTCGCACTCCAGACCGTTCAAATCCCCGCTCGAACTTCCGTCCGGCTCTGCCCGCACCCGCCGCATTCGCGAACATCGGAAAATCACCCCCACATGCGACGCATCCATCGTCTCGCTTGCAACTCTCCCGATGGACCGACATCCTTTCCGATCCCAGACAGGCACCCGCAGGCGAGCACATGACTCGAGCAGGTCGCCTCCCGCCTGACGAACTTCTCCGATCATCACCCTCCGACAGAAAGCGCACAGGCATGAGCGACGCAGCGCCTCCCAAAACCCCCATGAACCGCGTCGCGTGGCTCATCTGCATCATCGCGGCGATTGGCTTTGCATTCGATATCTACGAACTCTTGATGCTGCCGCTGATTGTCAAAACGGCAATCCCGGCACTCGCCAACCTCCCCGCCGATGCGTCGCCTGCCGAAATCGCTGCCTGGCGACCCGGCGGTGAGCACTTCTCCAACTGGGCCCGCACTCTCTTCTTCCTCCCTGCTCTGGCCGGCGGTGTCTTCGGGCTGCTCGGTGGCTATCTGACCGACCGACTCGGTCGCCGCCGCGTCCTCACGTGGAGCATCCTCCTGTACGCCGGCTCCGCCTTCTGCGCCGGCCTCTCGCAGAACTTGTGGCAGTTGCTGCTCTTCCGCAGCCTCATTTTCATCGGTGTCTGTGTCGAGTTCGTGGCTGCCGTCGCCTGGCTCGCCGAACTCTTCCCGAACCGCGACCAGCGGGAAGCCGTCCTCGGATACACCCAGGCCTTCTCCTCATTCGGCGGGGTCCTCGTCGCCGTCATGAACAATATCGCCGCGACGTACGCCGAGTACTTCCCCACGATCTATGGACTCAACGAAGCCTGGCGATACACCCTCATCTCCGGGCTCATCCCCGCTCTCCCCCTGCTGATCATCCGGCCGTTCCTCCCCGAGTCGCCCGAATGGCAGAGAAAGAAGGACGCCGGCACATTGCGCCGGCCCAGCATCGCCGAACTCTTCAGCCCCGAACTCCGAACCACCACGATCGTCACGACGCTCGCCTTCGCGTCGACCTTCGGCCTCGCGTTCGGAGCAATCCAGCAGACCCCGCAGATCCTCGTGGGGCATGTCGACCTGCAGAACGAAGTCCAGGCCGCCGTCGACGAATTGCAGGCCTCCAGCGAGACAACTCCCAGCGAACGCGAACTGAAGCAGACCCGGGCCAACGCCAGCGACAAGGTGACTTCCGAAGTCCAGTCCTATCAGGAAGTCGGCGGAATGGCCGGCCGCCTGCTCCTCGCCGTTCTCGCGGTGACCATGCTCACCCGGCGAAACCTGTTCCGCATCTTCCAGATCCCCAGCCTGATCCTCGTCCCGGCCCTCTACTGGTGGCTCGCCAATAACCTCGACACCGAAGGCACGCTGACCATCTTCAAGTACGCACTGTTCCTCGCGGGCGTGCTCGTCATCGGACAGATGAGCTTCTGGGGGAACTACATCCCGATGGTCTTCCCCGTGCACCTCCGGGGCACCGGCGAAAGCTTCGCCGCCAACATCGGCGGACGCATCATCGGAACCGCCGCCGCCTGGCTGACACTCACCTTCTCTGCGTCGCAGCCGCCTGATCGTGCCAAAATGGCCATCGTCGCTGCCGCCGTTGCCGGTACGTACGCCCTGGTCGGCTTCGTGCTCACGTTCCTCCTGCCCGAGCCGGCGCATCACGGAGGAGATCACGACGACCTCCAGGACGAAGCCCTCGCTGCCGCAGCCGCCAGGCAGGACTGAATCCGCGATCCACGCCGAACAGCTGCAGCTCAGCCGCTGTCGACCAGCAGGCCGTGTCAGCAGCGATTCTCGCTTTCTGTCATGCCGGCACCCCTGAACCGCGCGGGGCCCGATCCGCCGTCACTCCGCGGCACGCTGGAACCACCCTGTCCTGCATCCAGGAGACCCCTCTGATTCCCACTCCCTGACAGCCAACCTCCTCTCCGTATACTGGAAAAAGGAGACCCACACGCTCGGCAAACCTGGGAGGAGGGAGACATGTCGCAAGGAATCCAATCGCTGATCGAATCAGGCACCAGACTCTGGCTGGACAGCGTCGATCCCGCCCTCGTGCAGAAAAATCGGGACTGGGGAGTCACCGGCGCCACATCAAACCCCGTCATCGTCGCCGACCTCATCAGCACGGGACGCTTCGACTCCGAAATCGCGGCCCTGCTCGAAAGCGGCCTCTCCGATGACGAGATCGCCTGGGACCTCACCGATCGGCTGGTGAGTCACGCCCAGAAGGTGTTCGCCCCCGTCTGGGAACAGACAGGCGGCGACGACGGGTACGTCAGCTTCGAACTCGACCCGCTCATCGACGCCGATAGTTCAGAGTACTCCCAGGCGGAACGGACTGGCCAGTACATCGAACTGGCCGCCCGCTGGTCGGCCGGTCATACGAACCGGATGATCAAGGTTCCCGCCACTCCCGCCGGAATCGCCGCACTCGGTGAGATTGCAGCCGCCGGCGTGAACATCAACGTGACGCTCATTTTCACCGAGCGACAGTATCGGGAAGCTCGCAATGCCATCTGGGAGGGGGCCCGACGGCGGAAGGAGCCCGACTCCCTCAAATCGGTTTACAGCATCTTCATCAGCCGCATCGACGTCTACACCGAACAGCATGTCCCCGAACTCTCCGGCCGCGCTCAGGGACAAGTCGGCATTCTCAATGCCCAGCGCATCTGGCGCGAGAACGAACAGTGGTGGAGCGACAAACAGTTGCGTTTGGCGCAGGACATCGTGTTCGCCAGCACAGGCACGAAGAAAGAGTCCGACCCTAAAGACAAGTACGTCGAGGCGCTCGCGGGCGCCGGTATCATGACGAACCCGCCCGAGACCAACGAAGCGATCCAGAAGCTCGGCAAGACCTACACCCGCCGGGTCGATCAGCTCCCTCCCGAAGCTGTCCAGAGTGAGATCGACGAAAAAGTCGATCTCGCCAAACTGGAGGCCACGCTCATGGAGGAAGGACTCAAAAAGTTCGCCGACCCTCAGCGCAAACTGCTCGAACTCATCGAGCAAAAACGAATCGAGCTCGCGATTAGCGCCTAGCCGGTTGTCGGCACTCGACACGCTGCCCTCGTCAGATGACGACCAGAGACCGCCGCTTGCGCCCGGTTCATTCGAATCGTCATTACGCAGACGAAAAAGGAGCCGCGGCAGGTTTCCCGCCGCGGCTCCGCACAATCAGATTCGGGGGCGTCTCAGACTCCCGGTGTGAGTCCGGCTCGTCCGGACCTCACGACTTCTTCTCGAACTCGGCATCGATCACGTCGTCGTCCGAGCCTCCCGACGCCTGCCCCTCTTCGCTCTCCCCGGCACTGCCTGCAGCGGCCTGTGCCGCCTCATACATGTGCTTTGACAACGCGTGACTGGCCTGCTCGAGGTTCGAAACCGCCGACTTGATCGCGTCGATATCGTCACCACCGGTCGCTTCCCGCACCTGCTTGATCGCCGCTTCCACTGCCGACTTCGAACCTTCGTCCAGCTTGTCAGCGTGCTCGTTCATCACCTTCTCGGTCTGGTAGACCAGGTGATCGGCCTTGTTGCGGGCCTCGGCGAGCTCCCGCTTCTTGCGGTCTTCGGCACTGTGCGCCTCGGCGTCCTTCCGCATCTTTTCGATCTCGTCTTCCGAAAGACCGCTCGACTGCTGGATCGCGACCTTGTGCTCCTTGCCCGTCGACTTGTCCTTCGCAGAAACGTTCAGAATGCCGTTCGCATCGATGTCGAATGTGACTTCGATCTGCGGCATCCCCCGTGGTGCCGGCGGAATCCCCTCCAGGTTGAACTGGTCCAGCAGCCGGTTGTCGGCCGCCATCGGCCGCTCTCCCTGAAACACCCGCACCGTCACAGCGGTCTGGTTGTCGGCCGCCGTCGAGAACGTCTCGGTCTTGGTCACCGGCACCGTCGTGTTCCGCTCGACGAGCACCGTCATCACGCCCCCTTCTGTCTCGATTCCCAGAGACAGCGGCGTCACGTCCAGCAGCAGCACGTCCTTCACGTCGCCCGCCAGCACCGCACCCTGAATCGCGGCACCCACAGAGACCACCTCGTCCGGGTTGACTCCCTTGTGCGGCTCCTTGCCGCCAAACATCTTCTTCACCATCTCCTGGACGAGTGGCACCCGCGTCGAACCACCCACCAGCACAACTTCATCAATATCCGAGGGCTGCAGCTTCGCATCCCGCAGCGCGTTCTCCACCGGCTTGCGACACCGCTCGACCAGCGGATCAATCAGCTGCTCGAACTTCGAACGCGTGATGTTCACCTGCAGGTGCTTCGGACCGCTCGCATCCGCAGTGATGAACGGCAGATTG
>CAZUXX010000031.1:0-12904 GCA_964624215.1 uncultured Planctomycetaceae bacterium | reverse complement strand
TTCGAGATACTCATCCTGTTCGTAGGCGAGCGATTCGTAGGCCACGTCACGGGCGCGGGACGCGTCCTCTCCCCGGAAGAAGCTGAGAGCCCTGACTGCTTCGAGGCGGACACGCGGATGCTCGTCGTTGACCGCCGCCTGCAGCAGCGACAACGGGTCGTCGACCTGATCACGCCAATAGCAGAGGACGCGGACGGCGGCGGCACGTACGCGCCCGTCCCGGGAGCCCAGCAGCGATTCGAGGAGCTCACGATCGATCGAGTTATGGGACTGCCTGACCCACAGCGCTTCGAGCCGGTGACGGTCGTGCTCCGGATCCTTTGCATCGAGCGACTTCAGCCATTTCGCGATTGCCGCGTTGAGCTGGTCAGTCGGGACCTGTCGCAGTTCCCGACGGGCGGCGTAGCGGATGCGGTCTTCGTAGGCGAGCAGCAGATCGAGGAGCTTCTCGACCGGCTGTCCCGCAATCGCCGGCGGCTCGAGCAGCGGACGATCCTTTGCGGTCACGCGCCAGATGCGACCGTGGCGAGTGTCACGATTGGGATCACGGAGCGAATGCTGCATGTGCCCGACCAGCGGGTTGAACCAGTCGAGGACGTACAGGGCTCCATCGGGACCGAACTGCAGATCGACCGGGCGGAAGTTCGGGTCGCTGGAGCGGAGGAGGGGTTCGACCGGATCGGCATGCACGCCGGAGCCGGTGTCCTTGATGCGGTACTGCAGCACTCCCTGAAAGCCAATGCAGTTGTTGAGCAAATAATCTCCCTGCATTTCTTCGGGGAAGTGGCGGCTGGAAACGATCTCGCAACCACAGGTGGGCCGCCACTGCTTGACGAGAAACTGCTTCAGGCCCGGATGTTTGCGGGGGTGATCGACATCTCCCGAGAACGCTGCTGCAAAATAGTTGGCCCCGCCCGACGCATCGGCGACGTAGTTTTGTCCCCAGCGATCGAAGACGTGTCCCCAGGGGTTGGCGAAGCTGTATGAGACGAACACGTCCAGCTTCTCGGTTCGCGGCTCGTAACGGAAGACACCGGCGTTGGCCACCCGCTGCACGCCGTAAGGCGTTTCGATCTGGGAGTGGTGAAACGTTCCTTCCTGGAAGTAGAGCGCTCCGCCTGGTCCCCACTCGAATGCACTGATCGAGTGATGGCTGTCGGCGGTGTCGAAGCCGCCAAGGATCGTGCGGCGGACATCCGCCTTGTCGTCGCCGTCGGTGTCACCGAGGAAGACAAGGTTTGGCTGCTGGGCGACGTAGGCGCCGCCGTCCCCGAGTTCGATGCCGGTGGGCAGGTAGAGTCCGTCAGCGAAGATCGTCTGCTTGTCGGCCTTGCCGTCCTGATCGGTGTCTTCGAGGATCAGCACCTTGTCGTCGACCGGCTGACCGGGGAGGTACTGCGGGTACGAGGGCATGGTCGTGACCCACATGCGCCCCCTGGCATCAAAGGCGAACTGCACCGGGTTGGCGAGGTCCGGGAATTCGACTTCCGACGCCCAGAGTTCGACCTGAAAACCCTCGGCCGTTGTGAACAGTTTGGCCGACTCCTCGGGACTGGTGATCTCGACGGCGTTCTTGAAGTTCGTTTCGACGTCAATGAGCTGGCCGGTGCCGGAATCGTCGATTGACTCGGGGACATTCTCGCCGCGGGCGAGCTTCCAGATGCGTTCGTCGCGGACGGCGATCATCTTGCGCAGCTTCTCGAACTCGGCCGGGAAGTTGACGACGCCGAATGGCTCCTTGCGACCACCGTAGATGTAGTAGCCATTGACGGCGCGGTAGTCGTACCAGTGCTGCAGACTCTTCTCGTTGACCGCCTGACGCAGTGCTTCGAGCTGGCTCCAGTCGGCGGGCTGCTGGCGTGCGCCGAACAACGTCTCGTCGAGAATCTGAGCCAGACGCCGGTCACCCGCCTCGGTGACATGGACACCGTTGAACGTCATCGGCTCGTTGCCGGATGCGTCTTTTGTGGCGGAGAAGAGGTCGACGAAGGCGACGTCGTGGGCCCGGGCGATCTCCTTCATCGCCGCGGTATACAGGGCCAGGTTTTCGTTATTGCGGGTCCCGGCATGGATGTCTCTGTCTTGCAGGTCTTCGTTGGCAAACGGAGAGACCAGGACGAGCCGCGGCTGGACGCGAATTTCACCTTCACCATCCTGGAGCCTGGGGTTCTGAGCACCCCGGTCAAAGGTCTGGGAGGGATACCGGAGCTGGCGAATGTCGCTGATGAAGGTCGCAAGATCCTTCTTGAAATGATCGACTTTCGCGGGGCCGGCGAACGATTCGTTGAACCCGAAGAAAGCCAGAATCACGTTCGGTTGATGATCGACCAGCGTCTGGTTGTGGTCGGGATAGTCCTGCGACCGCAGTCGGGTGGTGATGGTGTCTCCGTTCCACCCGAGATTGCGGACGACCAGCTTGTGTTCGGGGAACCGTGCATGGAGCAGGGTTTCCCAATGCCCGAAGAACTGCATGTGCTCGGCCTGGGCGTTGCCGATCAGGACAACCTTGTCCCCCCGCTCGAGTGGCAGGAGCGGAGCGTCCTGGGCTTTTACCCCCGTCGCCAGAACCAGTGCGAGAAGTAGTCCAATGAGTCCCGAACGGAGTGAGCGTCGCATCAAGTATGAACTCCGGCCAATATTGAGATTCCAGGAGCTTTCGATTGTGGAGAGCGGGGCTTCAGAAGTAAATCGTGGGCCCCGCCGACGCGGTCAGCGTCCCTTCAGCCGGGGGGGGGACGGAACCACGGGTCGGGCGTCTGTTGCTGTCTGTCTGGAGTCTATTGATCGATGCGTGCGGTTGTTCAACGGGTCACCTCAGCCAGCGTCCGGGTGGACGGAGAGATCGTCGGGCAGATCGAGACCGGTTACCTCGTCCTGCTGGGGGTGGCTCAGCCGGACACACAGGATGATGTCATCCAGATGGCTCAGAAGATCGTGGGCCTGCGGATCTTCGAAGACGATGCGGGCAGAATGAATCTGTCTCTCGGGGACGTCGGCGGGGCGATGCTGGTGGTGAGCCAGTTCACACTGCACGGAGACTGTCGCCGCGGACGCAGGCCGAGCTTTATCACCGCGGCGCGGCCGGAACAGGCGAAGTCGCTGTATGAGAGCTTCTGTGCGGAGGTTCGCGGACTGGGGATCCCGGTCGAGACGGGAAAGTTCCAGACGCAGATGCAGGTTTCTCTTGTCAACGACGGCCCGGTGACGCTGCTGATCGACACCGAGAAGACGTTCTGAAAGGCTACTCAACGCGGCGGCAGCGGCGGTTGTTCCAACTGGCCTGTACGGGCATCGAAGGTCAGAACAAGACGTTCCGGAAAGAGTGCCGCGAGCTTATCGAGGGGCTCGCCCTGTGGCCGGCGTGCGAACAGGACAGGATCGTCGAGAGTCGGCGAGTTGGTGACGTAGTCGAGACTGAAGTCGTCGGGATCGGGCGTGACGAACACGATTGCCGGGCGATCGTCGCGGATGTTGTCGACGCTGCTGCGCACGGCGGCGTAGCGGACCCTGGCGAATCGCAGGTTCGCAATCGGCTGCGAGAGGGTGGAGTTCCAGAGCATCCAGGGGTGAGGGCCCCGGTCCGAGAGTGTCACCGGGAGAAGGTTGGCGGTCACATTGACGGCGACGAACGCCCCCCACCAGAGCCAGCCGCCGAGCCAGCCATCGTGCGAGCGAAGCCCCGCGGGAGAGCTGCCGCGGCACCACTGCAGGAACCGGGCGGAGACGCCGCCGAAGATCAACAGCCACAACGGTGCTGTTTCAAGAACGTAATGCCAGTAATCAATGCCGACGTACCAGTAGGGGATGTGTACCAGGTGCAGTGAGAGGATGGAGGCGGGGAGGAGCCAGCAGCGGGGGTTCGGTCGCGGGAAGGCGATGAAGAGAACTCCGGCCAGCACCAGCGGCACGATTCCCAGTGTCCACCGCCAACTCCAGACGAGCCGTTGCCAGACATTCCGGGCCGCCAGTTCGGCATCGAGGTTCTCTGCCCAGCGGTCGTACTTGTCGATGACCTTCGGACCGAGTCGCTGTTCCCCTCGCACGACATTGTTGAATCCGTAGACGTGCCGGGGGGTGTAAATGTCGGTGTAACGCTGATAGGGGGAGGTGAGCGCGCTGCCGGTGATCGAGCGGTTGTACAGGCCAAGCCCGGTCAACGCGGTGATGAGCGGCAGGGCCATCATCGCGGCGAACTGCAGTCGCTTCTGAAAGGCCACCCGAGGAAGTTGGCCCTTCCCCGAGACGATCCACCAGGCGAACCACAATCCCAGCGGCAGGCCGAAGCCGGCGGCGGTCATCGGGCGACACAGCATCGCGTACGCCAGGCCGGTTCCTGAAAGGGTGGCCCAACGGAGCCGGCCGGTCCGCTGCATCACAAGGAATGACCAGAGAAACAGTCCGAGTCCGACAAGAGTCGGATGATGTGACAGGAGCAGGTTGCTGAAGATGAGAAGTCCGGGCGAGACGCCCATCAGGAGACCCGCGATCAGTCCTGCGAAGGGGCCGTCCAGTTCCCGCCCGACCAGGAACGTGAACCCGGCCGCCAGTGCTGCTGCCAGGTGATGCCCCAGCCAAGGGTTCCCGAGCGCGAGGAAAGGGGCGATCCACAGTCCGACACCGGGGAAGTAGCGACTGGCAAAGCGACCTTCGTTGAGCACGTGCATCTGGTCGAACAGCTCCGCACGTTCGAAGCTGGGGAACCAGGTGCGTCCTTCGAGGAATGTTCTGGCCTGAAACAGGTAGCTGTACTCGTCGTGATACGCCGGGGGCATCGCTTCACCGGCGTCGTCTCGAAACGACCGGGAGACTGCAACGCTCATTTGCAGGGCGACGGCTCCGCAGGCGAGAAACCCCGCCCAGGCGATCCACCTGCTCCGAGCGGGGGCGGGTTCCGAGATGGTGTCGCGGGCGTTCGAGCGGGATTGTTGCCGACGGGCCGAACCGAACCAGACGAGCGGCGCTGCTGCGAGGAGGATCAGGTTCGCAAACCAGTCGGAAGGGTCACCGGCGAGGACACGTGTGAGAGCGAAGTCGCGGCTGGCGGGATCTTGCCAGCGACGGACTTCGCCCGCCGTTGCCAACAAAGTGACGACGAGCCAGCCGACGATGACGCCGCGGCGCATGCGGCGCTCGTGTCCGGCGGCCACGTGCGGGGCCGATTCAGACGTCGAGTCCGGTGGCCGCATGGTTCTCGTTCAGGGCGCACCCACTCCCCTGGGGTTTCGAAGTCAGTCTTCTGCCATGACTTCGGCCATGATTTCGTCGGGGATATTGAAGTTGGCGGTGACGTTCTGGACGTCGTCGTTGTCTTCGAGGGCGTCGAGCAGTTTGAGGACTCGCCGGCCATCTTCGGCGTCCAGGTCGACGGTCGTGGAGGGAATGCGGGTCAGTTCGCTGACGTTGGTCTCGATCCCGGCTGCTTCGAGCCCCTCGCTGACCTGCTGAAACGCCTCGGGGGGCGTGTGAATTTCGTAGTAGTCGCCACTCTCCTTCACGTCATCGGCTCCGGCCTCGAGTGCGAGTTCGAAGAGAGTTTCTTCGTCGGCGGCTTCCCGCGGGATTGTGAACAGTCCTTTCCGTTCGAACATCCACGCGACGCAGCCGGTTGCTCCCAGGTTACCCCCGTGAACTTCAAAGATCTTGCGGACTTCGCCGGCTGTGCGGTTGCGGTTCTCGGTGAGCGCTTCGCAGATGACGGCGACGCCGGCCGGTCCGTAACCCTCGTAGGTGAGTTCGACGAAGTCCTCCCCGGTCGTCTCTCCGGCGCCCCGCTTGATGGCGCGGTCGATGTTGTCCTTGGGCATGCTCGACTTGCGAGCCTTGTCGATGGCATACCGCAGTGCCAGGTTGGTCGTGGGGTCGGCTCCGCCGTTGCGAGCCGCGACGATGATGGCCCGGGACAGCTTGCCGAAGAGCTTGCCCCGCTTCTTGTCGACGCGGTCCTTCTTGTGGGCAATATTCGCGAAATGGGAATGACCAGCCATGGTTCCTGATCGGCGAGAAGAGTGGCCCCGGTGGGGCCTCGAATCCTGTCTGAACTGCCAAGGATAGTGGCCTTGGCGCCGGTGTTTCAATCGCCGCAGCGCAGCCGCCCGGCCGCAACTGGGGGATGTCCCCGCGTCCGGCAAACTGCGCGGCGAAAGATTTGACACAATTCGGGCTTGCCGCTACGGTGAAAATGGAACAATTCTATTCCTGATTCCACTTCATTTCCCCTGTTTCTGTTCCAGTGCAACCAGTCCGACCAATCGAGCGACACTTCCACCTTCGGCGCACAAACTCCGTGCCGGACATTACCTTGCGACAGGGGTCCATCAGAATATGCTGCAAGCTGAGCTCAGGGTGCTCACGGGAAAACATGCAGGGAGCGTGATTCCGCTGCCTGCCGGGAAGTTCTTGATTGGGCGCGAACACGACTGTCATCTCCGACCGAACAGCGATCTCGTCAGCCGACACCACTGCGTGTTTACGGTGGATGAATTCACTGCACGCCTGAGAGATCTGGGAAGCACCAACGGAACACTGCTCAATGGTGAGCGTCTTCGCGGCACGGCCGTGCTGAAGCCGGGGGACGAGGTGACCGTTGGAAATCTCACGTTCACCGTTGTCATTGACGGCGAACCACCGGTGGAAGAACCGGTCGCCGAGGAGCCGGTTGCCCCGCCTGAGGAGGCTGATGTCGTCACTCCCGAGTCGACGGAAACTCTGAACCTCGACGGTGATACCGCTTACAACCAGATGCTCGCTCCCCCTCCGGCGACGGAGCCGGTCGAGGCACAGGGGTTCATGCTGAACCCGGACCCTCAGCCGATGTACGGGACGCCGCCGCAGTATCCGCCAGCCCCACCGCCGGGCTACCCGCAGTACCCGCCCCCGGGGTATCCCCCTCCGCCGTACGGGTACGGATATCCGTATCCGCCGATGCCGCCGGGCTATCCTCCTCCCCCCGGCTATGGTCAGCCGATGCCTCCGCAGGCGGCTCCTCCCCAGAATGTCGAGGTTCCGCGGCATCAGGTTGAGGGAGAGATTGAGGACGAAACAGGCGCACGGCTGAAATTGCCCGATCCGTCCGAGACGGGTGCGAAGGACCCGGAGCCGGTCAAGCAGGAGGCGTCGAAGTCGGCCGACGCGCATATCCCGACAGCAGCGCAGGCGATCATCGACAAGTTTCGCAACCGGCGGCCGCCGGAACCGAAGAAGTAGCAGCCCGCCGGCGTGACCTTCCTGATCGCGCCAGTCCCGCGTGACACAGTGCGGGTGCGCGACGGGCGTGGCCAAGGGGGGACTTCGGTCTCGCCTCAGCGCCAAGAGTTTCGAAGGAGTGCGACCGCGACGATGGCCGCCGTTTCTGTACGGAGGATGGCGTCGCTGAGGGTCACCCGTTGTGCGCCGGCCTCGTCTGCCTGGCGAAGTTCGTCGGCGGTGAAGCCTCCCTCCGGCCCGATGACCACCGTCACCGACTCAGGCGGGCTGTTGAGGGATCGAGCCCAGTCGGCGACGCCCTGCCCGCTTCTGTCGGCGACAACCATCGGTCCCGAACGGGGCGAGTCGAGGAGACTGGGCCACGTTGCGGCCGGGGCGAGTTCCGGGATCCAGTCGCGACGGCATTGCTTGGCGGCCTGCACCATCGCCTCACGCAGCTTCTCCAGCTTGTGATCCCGCGGATTGACGACGGATCGTTCTGTGAGGAGCGGCAGAATCTGCGTCACGCCGACCTCGACCGCCTTCTCGATCAGCCAGCGGAACCGATCGACCTTCGGCACGGCGGTGGCGAGTGTGATAAGCGGATTGGGCTGGGGCTGCGACCGGACGGGGCCGGACAGCTCAATCTCGACCTGCCGCTTTGCCAGTCGAATCACGTGGGCCGTGGCCGAGTGACCGCGGCCGTCGAACACCTCGACTTCGTCTCCGGTGCCCAGGCGCAGGACATGCTGGAGATGATGGCTTTCCTGGGGATTGAGAATCCGGGGTGTCCCGGTGGCGGTGTCCGTCAGAGGCTGATCGACAAAGAAGCGTTTCATCCTGTGGTTGGTTCGCGGACAATGATCGGGTTCAGTCGGCCCGTGGGCATGGTCGATGATAACAGGCACGGGGCTACCCGGATGCTCGCGACATGCGCAGGTGCGGAGCCGGTGAACGGTCCCGCATGTGCCGGAGGCAAGGATGCTTGTTCGACACCACCCATCGACGCCGCTGTACGAAGGCTCCACGCACGGGGAGGCTCTCGCGCGTTGCGAACACCTGATCCTTGAGCGACGACCGTTCGGGCTGATCACCGGTCCGGAAGGGAGCGGGAAGTCACGAGTGTTGACGGACCTCGAGACCCGGTGCGAGGCGTACCCTGAGATTCTCGTGTCGCTGATTGATCTGAGCAGAGTGAACGCGGACGGGTTTCTCAACCGCGCGGCCCGGGGGCTCGGATTGTGGGCGCCCGGTGCTCCCCGGCATGAGCTGGTGGACCTGATTCACGAGCGTTGCCGCGGGCTCGCCGAATGCGGCATGACGCAGGTGCTGCTGCTCGATGAACTGGAGTTCGCCCAGCCGGATGTCGTGCCTGTGTTGCGATCGCTGCTGAGTCCGGCAGGTCGGCTGGGGGGGCTGACCATCATTGCCGCCAGTCGTCTGCCGCTTTCGGCCGACCTGGCGAGCCTTGTGGAGGACTTCGGTGAACTGCGGATCGAGATCCGTCACCTGAGTGGCCCTGATGCGGATGCGTTCCTGGAGCTGCTGGCCCAGGGGATGAAGGAAATGCTCGATCCGAATGCAGCCGCGGCGATTCAGGAAGTCTCGGGGGGCTCGCCCCGCCAGATGGAGCGGATCGCCCGACTGGCCAGCCTGGCTGCACGTGCAGAAGCCTCCGAGACGATCTCTCGACGGACGATTGAAGGTGTTTTGCGCGAGCTGCAGCCGATTCTCGAATCATCCCGGTGGGAGTGATCGCGCGACCGGAGGCGTCCTCCTCTGCTGGAGGCGGTCTTGTTAGAAGACGGGACCGGGAGTCCAGGGGCAGAACTCCTCGTCGCCGATCCCCTGCTCTTCACTTTTTGTCTTCTGGCCACTGGCAACGGCGAGAATCTGTTCGAACAGGTCGGCGCCCGTCTCCTCGACGGTGGCACCTTCGAGAATCCGTCCGGCGTTGAAGTCCATGTCGTCGGACATCCGCTCGAACAGCGGGGTGTTTGTTGCCACCTTGATCGTCGGGACCGGCTTGCAGCCATAGCAACTGCCACGACCGGTCGTGAAGACGACCATGTTGGCGCCGCCGGCAATCATCCCGGTGACCGACGGCGGGTCGTAGCCGGGGGTATTCATGACGACCAGACCGCGTTCCGTCACCGGCTCGGCGTAGTCGTACACGGCCCGGAGGGGTGTGCTCCCGGCCTTGGCAATCGCTCCCAGCGATTTCTCGTAGATCGTTGTCAGACCTCCCCGCTTGTTGCCCACGGAGGGGTTGTTGTCGATGTGGGCGTTGAACTTCTGGGCGTAGTCCTTCCACCACTCGATCTGATCGAGGAGCTTCCGGGCGACTTCGGGCGAGACAGCCCGTCGCGTGAGCAGGTGCTCTCCCCCGTAGATCTCGGGGACTTCGGAGAGAATGACCGTCCCGCCACAACGGACGACCAGGTCGCTCGCGATGCCCAGTGCGGGGTTGGCCGTCACACCGCTATTGCCATCGCTGCCGCCGCATTCGGTCGCGAGGACAATTTCGGACGCGGGGATCGGTTCACGCTGAACCCGGTTGACTTCCGGAAGCATCTCGCGGAGCACATCGACGCCGCGGTGGACGGTCTTTTGCATTCCTCCCTGGTCCTGGATGTTCATGATCCAGGGACGCTCTTGCCCGGAGAGGCTGTCCCCCAGCTGTACCAGGCCGTGGGTTTCTGCGAGGAAGGAGGCCTGCCCCGTTTCGCAGCCCAGACCGACGACCAGGTAGGCGGCGATGTGGGGATGGCGTGCAAACCCGGCGAGTGTGCGGGCGAGCTGTTGATGGTCGGTCCCGCCGTATTCCATCGCACAGCCCCCCTTGTGGGTCAGTGCGACGACGCCATCGACGTTGGGGAAGTCTGAAAGGAGTTCGCGGCTGATTCGCTCGGCGATCCACTTCGAAGACGTGGCGGAACAGTTCACCGTGCTGACAACGCCGATGTAGTTCCGCGTGGCGGCCCGGCCGTCCGCACGGCGATATCCCAGAAACGTCCGCCCGGTGATCGGCTCGAGCGGGGCGGGAATGTCGGTCGCCAGTTCGCAGTCGAGAGCGAGTTCACCGCGGTCGAGGTTGTGCGTGTGGACCCACTCTCCCGGTTCAATGGACTGCGTGGCGAACCCGATGATCTGACCGTACTTGAGGACCGCCTCGCCGGAATGAATGGGCCTGACCGCGACCTTGTGGCCGATGTCGATGCGACTGCGGCAGACCAGAGTGGGGTCCCTCTCCGGAGTCAGCGGCTCCCCCGGCCCGGCGGTGCGGCGTGCAATCCGCACATTGTCTTGGGGGTGCAAATGCAGGAACGGGCAGTCGTGGGCAGGCATGGAGGGAGGGACAGCAATCAACGGCTTCGGCTCGAACGCGCAGCGAGGTAGGCCCCGAGCGCCTTGTGGTACGGCTGGTTTGTGATCAGTTTGAGCAGGTCGATGCCAACGTTCCCGCACGTGTGTTCGAGCCGCTCACAGAAGCGGCTGTACTGTTCGAGGTACTGGGCCCGCAGGCGGTGCGGGTCGACGAGAAGGCGGTGGGACGATTTTTCGAGACTGCGAAACTGTGTGGGGCGCGAGAAGGGAAACTCCTCTTCTTCCGGCGCGACGACCTGCAGCAGGATGACTTCGTGACGGTCGTGGCGGAACTGCCGGAATGCCTGCTGGAGTGGCTCGATCCTGTCAAAGAAGTCGCTGATGAGGATGATGAGGCTCCGGCGTTTGAGCGTGGGGATCAGTTCGGAGAAGACGCGCCCCATGCTGGTCTCTTCTCCCGGTTGCGAGTCTTCGAGTGCCTGACAGATCCGTTGGAACGTGTGCGGGTTGGACGAAGGTTCAATCCGATGGCGCACCCGTGTATCGAAGGTGACCATCCCGACGGCATCCCGCTGACCGATGAGCAGGTACCCCAGTGCTGCTGCCAGGCAGCGGGCGTAGTGAAACTTTGTCAGCGTGCTTTGTCCGTAATTCATGCTGCCGGATCCGTCAACCAGCAGGTACGCGCGGAGGTTGGTTTCTTCTTCGAACTCCTTGATGTAGTAGCGACCGGTTTTCCCGAACGCCCGCCAGTCGATGTGGCGGATTTCATCTCCCGGGTAGTACTGCCGGTGCTCGACGAACTCGACGCTGGAGCCTTTGAAGGGGCTCTTGTGCTGGCCGATCATGTACCCTTCGACGATCAGCCGGGCGACGACGTCGAGGCGGCCAAACCGCGCCAGAGCGGTCGGGTCTTCGAGCGGGATGTCCTGCGTCGCCATCGAGCGACTCCGGGTCAGAACGGGCGGAAGTGTCGCTTGAGGATCGCAAGCCGCGAGTCCCGCAGCAAGGGCTGGGCTCCCGTCCCCGCCGGACTGACGGTCGCCAGAGGCGGGCAGTCAGCGTGTGGATGCTTGTTTCGGCTGGACGGATCCCACACACTCTCAGAGCTCGATACACTGATGTGTGAATCGATCTGTTCAGAACTGGAGTCGGACCCGATGTTGCCTGCCTGCGCGAGACTGACCGGATTGACCCTGTGCCTGTGCACTGCGGCGTTGGCTGCTGCAGCGGAGTGGCCCAGCTG
The DNA here is from genome assembly GCA_964624215.1 of uncultured Planctomycetaceae bacterium. Lineage (GTDB taxonomy): Bacteria > Planctomycetota > Planctomycetia > Planctomycetales > Planctomycetaceae > CAZUXX01. The sequence continues at coordinate 1,149 of CAZUXX010000031.1, read as the reverse complement.
GCGGGGGCCGAACGGGAACAACACGGCTCCTCCCGGAGAGTATCCGACGGAATGGTCGGCGACCGAGGGGATTGTCTGGTCGCAGCCGCTTCCCGGAGGAGCGGGCTCGACCCCGGTCATCGTCGGCGACCGGATCGTGCTCACCAGTCCGCGTGACGGCAAGAACAGTGTCCTTTGCTACAACCGCAAGGGGGAACTGCAATGGTCCGTCGATCTTGGTGAAGAACGGCCGGGCAAGCACAAGAAGGGGAGCGGATCGAACCCCTCTCCGGTCACGAACGGCGAACTGGTGTTCGTCTATTACAAGAGTGGCGATTTGGCCTGTCTCGATCTGGCTGGGAACGTCAAGTGGCACCACAACCTCCAGGAGATGTACGGCGAAGACACCCTGTGGTGGGACCTCGGTACGTCTCCGGTGCTCACTTCGGGTGACGTGGTCGTGGCAGTGATGCAGACCGGTCCGTCGTATCTCGTCGCGTTCAACCAGAAGTCCGGTGAAGTCACGTGGAAGCAGGACCGTGATCTGGGAGCACCGGAGGAGGCAGCGCAGTCCTATTCGACGCCCGTGGTCGTTGAACACGAAGGACAGCAACAGATTGTCGTTCTCGGGGCGGATCACGTGACATGTCACGCGGCCGATTCCGGAAAGGAACTCTGGCGGACCGGCGGGCTGAACCCGACTCAGCACAAGTATTTCCGTTCGATCGCGAGCCCGGTCGTGGCTGACGGCCTCGTGATTGCTCCGTATGCCCGCGGCGGGAGCCTGACCGCCATCCGCATGGGTGGGGCAGGCGATGTGACAAAGTCGCACATCGTCTGGGAGCACCTGGAGGATGCGGGGGCTGATGTTCCGAGTCCGGTTGTGGCTGACAATCGTGTGTACATCCTGGGAGACAAGGGAAATGTGACGTGTCGCGAGTTGCATTCGGGCGAGATTGTCTGGACGAAGATGATGGAGCGGAATCGCCACGCCTACAGCGCCTCCCCCGTCAAGGCGAATGGAAAGCTGTATCTCACCCGCGAAGACGCGACCACGTTCATGCTGGACGCGAAGGACGGGAGCGTGCTGGCGAAGAACGAGCTCCCCGAGCAGTTTTGTGTGGCCACTCTCGCGTTCGCCGAAGGCCAGATTCTGCTGCGAACGTTCGA
>CAZUXX010000030.1:5585-12968 GCA_964624215.1 uncultured Planctomycetaceae bacterium | reverse complement strand
TTCCCGAACTTCGGGTCGAACATCATCCGGATGCGGCCCACCGAGGTCCCGATGCTCCCGTTCGTGATGCTCCCCCGTCCTCTGCAGGAGAGCAATGTCGTCGGCAAGGGAGGGACGGCCGGCTTCCTCGGCAAGGCGTTTGACCCCTACACGCTCTACCCCCCGGGGGATGACATGGACATGGGGAAGATGGACAAGATCAACGTGTCCGATCTGGAGATGCGGGCCGACGTGTACGGCGGGCGCATGCAACGCCGGGAGCGGCTGCGTGATGTGATCAATGCCGGGATGCCGGAGATTGATCGGGCCGTCAAGCACTACAACCTGAACGAGTACTACGATCAGGCGCTGGCACTGATTGGTTCGGGCCGTGCACGCGATGCGTTCGCGATCGAGCAGGAAGAACGCGAGACCCGCGACCGGTATGGCCGCAACACGTTCGGGCAGTCGTGTCTTTTGGCGCGGCGGCTGGTGGAAGCGGGGACCCGGGTTGTGGAGATCATCTGGCCGAAGGTGGCCAACAGCGACAACCATTCGTGGGATGTTCACTCCGGACTCTCCGCGCGAATGAAGAACCAGTCGGCTCCGATGCTGGACACCGGTCTGTCGGCACTGATCGAGGATCTCGACGACCGCGGATTGCTCGACGAGACGCTGGTGGTGGCAGTGGGGGAATTTGGTCGCAGTCCCCAGCGGGGCGTCTCGACGTCCGGCAACGGGAACAGCGACGACGGTCGCGATCACTGGCCGTACTGCTACTCGGCCCTGTTGGCCGGGGCCGGCATCAAGCGTGGTTACGTCCACGGCAAGAGCGACCAGACGGCGTCAGCTCCGGTCGACTCACCGGTGCATCCGGGAGAGCTGCTGGCGACGATCTATCACGCCTTCGGGATCCGGGCGGACACCCTCGTTTACAACCATCTGAATCAGCCGCGCGAGCTGGTCAAGGCCGAGGCGTTGCCGGTCCTGTTTGCGTGAGGGGCGCGAAGCCGTCTGGTTCACGGACGTTGGCGGAGTCGGCGTATGAAGCGGTCGAGATCGTCGGGAATCGGGGAGTCGAACTCCATCCGCTCGTGATAGCGGGGGTGATCGAACGCCAGGCGGGTGGCGTGCAGTGCCAGTCGCGGTGCGCCGGAATTGTCGACAAGATCGGATTGCTGATAGCGCCTGGTGTACAGCGGATCGCCGCACACCAGGTGCCCCAGCGCCGACAGGTGCAGTCGGATCTGATGAGTCCGTCCCGACTCCAGCCGGCATTCGACCAGGGAGTAGTCGCCGAGATTGGCCAGCGGCCGGATGTGGGTGACTGCGTCTTCTCCTGCATCAGGGGAGGTGGTGACTCCTCGCAACCCATCTCCCCGATCACGGATCAGCCGCAGGGAAATCGTCTGCGCCTGTGGGTGTCCGTGGACGACTGCCCGATAGACGCGATCGATCGAGTGTGCTTTGAACTGCTCGATCAGGCTGCGTTCGGCCGTGCGGTTGAGGGCGACGATCATGACGCCGCTGGTATCGCGATCGAGCCGGTGGACCGGGTACACAGGGGGAAGCCGGGTGCGCCGACGGTTTCCGCGATCGGGGCGTCTGGACTTTCCGCGAGTTGGCGGGCCGGTCCCGAGCTGCTCGGCCAGCAGCGCGGGTAGAACCTCGTCGAGTGTCGGCTGCCGGTTGCGGCGGGCTGCCGACCACTTGCGCTCTTCGCGATGCCGGACGGTCGTCATCAGCGCCGGTTTGGTGACGACGACGACGTCTTCGTCGAAATATTCGATCCGCACGTCGTCGGCTGTCGGCTGCGGCGTGCGGGAGTGAGCGTACACATGTATGACGTCTCCGGCACGAACGCGGCGACCTTCATCGAGGCACATCGCTCCATTCACGGAGACCCGCCGGCTGCGGAGCAACTTTCGCCCGGCCGACCAGGAGAGGTCGTTTTGCCATTCACGGAGGACGCTCAGCAGGGTCTGCCCGCTTTGCCCGGGAGAGACGTGGTAGTGTTGCCGGTCGGGGATCATCAGTGATTGTGTGACTGGTGAGGGGCGACTTCGGGTGGCAGCGCCGTGCACAATCGATGATGATGCCCTCCCCGAAACACGCAAGCACGCCCGATCAGGATTCATCAATGGCGCCGGAAGATCGGAACACCCTCAATTACGAGTGTCCCCATTGCAGACAACGGGTCACCGTTGCCAAGGACCTGCTGGGCGAGAAGGTCGAGTGTCCCAACTGCAATCGACCGTTCGTCGCCGAGGCACCGGTTGCGCGGCCGGTGTCGGATGGTCCCTCCGGCGGACAGGCAGCGGGGGGACGTCGCGTGACAGGTCCGGCCCATGATGAGCGGGTCGAACAGGTGATTCATCCGGTCGTCTTCCGGCGGCACCTCGTCGGACTGCTTCTGTGGATTCTGGTGATCGCTGGCGGGTTGTTCCTCCTGGTCGGAGAGGCCTCGCTGGGATTGCCTCCGATGGTGGGAACGGTTGTGGCTCTGGGTGGAATCGCGCTGGCGCTGGGTTTCATTCTCAAGTGGTTCATTGAAAGCCGCGTTGTCTCGCTGACCCTGACGAATGAGCGGATCATTTACCGGACCGGGCTGATCACCCGCAGGACGAGCGAAGTGCGGCACGCTGATGTCCGCAACATTCGCATCAACCGCAACCTGTTTGAGCGGCTGCTGGGCTTTGGAGACATGTCTGTTTCCAGCGCCGGGCAGGATGACATGGAGATTGAAATTCACGACGTTCCCGATCCGGAGTCGATTGCGCAGTTCATCCGGGACCGGCAATAGCGCCCGCGCAAACATGGCGTGTGGGGGGGAGTCACGCCGGGGCGGAGGCCAGGGCCGTTCGTTTCTCGCGGTGTATCTCCCCGGGGCCGTTTGGTGCTGCGCGAAAAGTCGTGATTGGTGTTCGTAACGGCAGGGGCTCTGTAGGATGCCCCCCGAACGATTGCTTCTCCTGAGGAGTTTTGGCATGTCGACAGTGCCCGGTGGCCCTGTTTCCCGGTTTCTTGATGATCACTTCCGGCATTTCAACGCGGCGGCCCTCGTTGACGCGGCCCGCGGGTACCGTGCGCACCTCGATTCCGGAGGCAGGATGATGGTGTGCCTCGCAGGAGCGATGAGCACGGCCGAACTCGGACTGTCGCTGGCGGAGATGATCCGACAGGACAAGGTGCACCTCATTTCGTGCACCGGGGCGAACCTCGAGGAGGACGTCTTCAATCTGGTGGCCCACGACTATTACGAGCGGGTGCCTCACTATCGCGATTTGTCTCCGCAAGATGAGGAAGCACTGCTCAAGCGGCACCTCAACCGGGTCACCGATACCTGCATCCCCGAGGAGGAGGCGATGCGGAGAATCGAACGGGCCATGATCGATGTATGGACCGCGGCCGATCGCAACGGGGAACGGAAGTTCCCCCACGAGTTTCTGTACGAAGTACTGCTGAGCGGCAAATACGCCGAGCACTACCAGATCGACCCGAAGAACTCGTGGATGCTCGCTGCTGCTGAAAAGAATCTGCCGATGGTGGTTCCCGGGTGGGAGGATTCGACCCTCGGGAACATGTATTCGGCGGCCGTGATCCGGGAGGATGTCAGGAATGTGCACACTGTCCGCACCGGAATCGAGTATATGACGTGGCTGGCAGACTTTTACACGCGCACTACAGCCGACAGTTCGCTGGGAATGTTCCAGATCGGCGGTGGGATCGCGGGAGACTTCCCCATTTGCGTGGTGCCGATGCTGCATCAGGATCTGCAGCGGGAATCGATCCCCCTGTGGGGCTATTTCTGTCAGATCAGTGATTCCACAACGAGTTATGGCAGCTACTCCGGCGCGGTGCCGAACGAGAAGATCACCTGGGGCAAGCTGGGCGTGGAGACTCCGAAATACGTCATCGAGTCCGATGCCACGATCGTGGCTCCGCTCATCTTCGCTCATGTTCTCGGATGGTGATCTGACGTTTTCGTTCGGGGCCGGTGACGAGGTCCCGATGCGTTCCGGTCACCTCCAGTGACAGAGTTCCGGAAGCGGTGAATTCCTCCCTTCGGGGGCGGGCGCCGCTTCCTGTTTTTGAACATGATCGCAAGTCGACGCGTCTGGTTACTTGCCGCGGCCTGTGCGAGGAGGAGGCTTCGCGGGCAGGGGTTGGCCGGAGGAGCGGGGGAAGCGCACGGGAATTCGACCGATTTCGGTGGAAATGAGGTGGAATCATTCGTATAGTGGGCGCCAATAGTTGAGACCAAGTCTCAACAAGACAGTCCCGCCTCCGCATCCTCTGCGACCCGTCCATGTCTTCTGTCACGTGGTACTACCAGATTCTGGGTGAGACGTTCGGCCCGATCTCCTCGGAGAACCTCCGGGAGCTGATCGAGGAGGGGGATCTGGCCTCCTCAGACTCCGTGTCAGTTGACGGGGTTCACTGGCAGGCTGCTGCGGAAGTTCTCGATCTGCTTCCGGCCCTGGATGAACCGGGCGTCGATGACGAGTTGCAGTCGCTCCTGGAGAATGTGACGGGTGACTCGCACGGTGAAGTGCGAACGACACCGGAGGAGTGGTTCTGCAGGGTCCTTGGCGAGGAACTGGGGCCATTCCAGTTCCCGGACCTGGTCAGGATGACGACCACAGGAGAGCTGTCTGCAGACGATGAGATCCGCGGCCCACGACAGGACTGGATCCGTGCCGGTGACGTCGAGGGGCTGTTCTCGCTCGAAGAGGCAACGACCTCGGAGACGGTCACCAGCGATGCCTGGTTCGTCGAACTGGAGGGAGGAGGCGAAGCGGGGCCAATGCCGCTGTCGCTGGTGCGGGGCCTTGTGGCTGGCGGGAGTGTGCAGACATCGACGAGAGTCCGTGAAGGGTCAGGACCGTGGGTTCGGGCGGCGACGGTCCCGGGGCTGTTTGACGAGCTGATTCAGGCGCGATCGGCGACCGGGATGGCTCGGCAGGCTGTGCGGGATTCGAGTTCCCCGGCGTCTCCTACGCCACCGCCTCAAAAGGAGGAAGCGTCCTCAAATCCAGAGAAGGAAACGGTCGCGACCACGGCGTCGATGGCGGATACGTGGAGCGACTTCTTTGCGAAGGCAGAGCAGGGTGACGAATCTCCTCCTGCCGGGAGCTCGGGGACCGTCGCTGGATCGGCGAGCGCCGGCGCGACCGCACCGCGGGAGGTGGTCCCTCCCCCCGCTCCGCCGCGGGCTGTCGTTCCGCCGCGGAGCACTCCGTCGACACCCGTGATGCTGCCTCCGCGGCCGCGACGCCGCATGTCGATTTCGCTCCCCTCATTCAACGTAAGTGGTTGGATGAGCGGTCTGGGGTCGACGACGGAGATGATGAACGGGAAGACAGTCGGCGCTCTGCTCGTTGTCGCCGCTGTCGTCGTCTACCTGTTCGTGCCGCTGTCTCCGACCGATTCGAGCGCCGAGCAGTTCGAGCCGATTGCTGCCGTCTTCGATCGTGCCAGACAGTTGCATGAATCCGAAGCGGATGCGTCTCAGTGGGACAGCCTGCGTGAGGAGGCTCTACCGCTTCTTGATCAGGCGCAAAGTCAGGTGGCGCCTCTAGTGAAAGAGCGCGGCAGCAAAGCACCGCTTGCCCAACGGATTCTGTGGCTGGTCGATGTGCCGGACGGGCCTTCAAGCAGCGATGGCCTGCTGCGGCAGATGCTGAAGGCGGGGCCCAATGTGAACGAACGGGTTATCGAGCAGACTCAGGCATACGTGCAGGAGGCCAGTTACTACCTCCGCAAGAGTTGATCCGGGCTTCCCAAGCTCCAAAAGAAGACCGCCCTGGCGAACGTTGTGGACCGCCAGGGCGCCTGTTGCCTGCTTCCAGCTCACTTACATTCCTCCTGCTGCGCCTCCCGCGCCGCCGGCCCCTGCGCCGGCTCCACCAGCTCCTGCGGCTCCGGCACCTGCGCCCCCCGCTCCTCCGGCGCCCGGCGTCCCACCGGCTCCCGCTCCGCCTGCTCCGGTACCACCTGCACCGGTTCCGCCGGTACCGGTTCCCCCGGTGCCGGGAGTTCCCGAACCGGCATTCCCCGGTGCGGGTGCGGGGACGTTCCCTCCGGTTGCATTGCCGGGATTGGGACCTTGGACCCCGCTGTTCGATCCGTACGGTTCGGCAATTCGTGGAACCGGTGAGGGACCCGGCACGGTGGTCCTGGGAGCAGTTCCCGGTCGCTGCGGAGCAGCACCCCCGGCCGCGTTGGCATTCGGGTTGGTTCCGGTGCCGGCTGTCGGCGGATTCGTCAGACCCGGTTGTGTGGTCCCGGTACCGGCTCCCGGTTGATTGGCATTGTTGCCGATCTCCGGTGTGAGGCGTCCATCGGCGTCGCCAATTTCAGGTGTCAAACGGGAGTCGGGGAATTCGCCACCGGGTACGTTCGCGCCGGCCTGAGGGAAGCGTCGTCCATCGGGTGCGGTGGCAAAGGGATTCGCTCCGGGGGCCTGCCCGGCAGTCCTGCTGCGGAGAGCCGGATTCATTCGGCTGAGCTGACTCGGATCAATTCCCGGAGACGTCGTTGAAATTCCGGTGGTGTTCACACCGTTCACGCCGACGAAGTTCCCCTGGTCGTCAAGCGACAACAGCCCCAACTGCTGCAGGTGCGGGGCGAACGCCTGGTTCACTCCGACCTGCCAGTTCACCCCGGTCTGCAACTGCTGTCCCGTGAAGGTCGGAGCGGCGTGAATGGTCTGCAGCGGGACAGTCGTGGTGAGAAAGCGGCCGTCTCCGGTTCCTTCGACAGAGAAGAGTTGCCAGGGCATGACCTGGAATTCCGAGACGTTCTGCCCACTGCCAAACATCACGTACTGGACGTTGCGGGTCACCGGATCGAGGATCAGGTCCTGCACAGTTCCGACCTGATTGCCATCCTGCCCGCGGATGCCGAGTCCGAGGAGCTGGCTGGCCCGCAGCACTCCTGCGGACTGTGCCGCGTTGGCGACTCCCGTCGCCCCGCCGATCCGGGCGGCTCCCTGAGTCTGGCCTCCCCCGGTGGCACCGGTGTCGGGTGTTGTCGTGACAGGGATGCCGCGGCTCGGTCTGACTTTGACTGTCTGGGCATCGGCCGGAGCGGCCCAGAGGGCGACGGCGGACAGCATCGCCCAAAGTGCATATCGATTGACGTTCATTGTTCTCTCCCGAACTGATGTGGCCCACCGATCCAGTCTATGGATGGGCAGACCGGGCTCATTCGGGGAGAGCGGGCTCAGTGCGTCGGGGATTCCCTGAAGCAGGTGTGGCCAGACGGGTGCCCCCGGCGAGGTCACTGTTCATTTGACAGGCAATACAGGGCGACGTTGGAGCGGACGAACAGGTCCCCGTCGCTGGCGGCCGGCGTTGCATTGAAGTCGCTGTCGTCCCCCGGAATAAGGTTGGTGCCGAG
>CAZUXX010000030.1:0-5575 GCA_964624215.1 uncultured Planctomycetaceae bacterium | reverse complement strand
ACGGAAACGACGGAGGTCACGCCGGAGCGGGCGACATAGTAGAGCTTGCCGTCGACGACGATTGGGGACGAGTAATCGCTGCCTCCCATGCGCGAGCGACCGGACCGAGCGCGTGGCGAGGACGTGCCTTCTGCCGACGGTCTGTCGAGCCGCGACTGTGAGAGGCGTTCTCCGGTTTGGGCATCGACGACGATGATGACTCCGCCGTTGACCACGTAGAGCTTCCCGCCGAAGTACACCGGCGTTCCGATGCGTCCCCGATGGTTTGCAGACCAGACGACGTGGGTGTCGGTGACATCTCCCTCACCGCCGGCGCGGACGGCAATCGCTCCGCCACTGCGACCCTCGACGGCATAGATTACCCCTGCGTGGGCGACGACACTCGAACAGAACGAGTCGGTATTCATGGCCTGGCAATGCCAACGCAGCCGGCCTGTCGCGGGATCCAGCCCCCAGATTTCGTAGGGGACCGCGATGACCAGATCGGTCCGCTCGTCGGAGACCTCGACCAGAACGGGCGTTCCCCAGCAGGACCCGAATCCCCGGGCTTCCTCCTTCCAGACCTGTTCTCCCGTCAGCTTGTCGAATGCGATGAGGGAGTGACTTTCGACGAGGGCCGGAACGATGACGAGATTCTCGTAGAGGATGGGGCTGGAGGCGGTTCCCCAGCCGCGGCGGTCATCCGCGGTGCCAACCGGTTTGTTCCAGAGTTCATTGCCGTCGAGATCATAGGCATACAGGCCGGATTTCCCGAAGAAGGCGTAGACCCGTTCGCCATCCGAGGCGGGGGTATGCGATGCATAGCCGTGTTCGGCGAACATTCCCCGGTATTCGGGTTCGGGTTGAACGGCTGGCACAGTCGACTTCCACAACACCGAACCGTTGCGGCGATCGAGACAGATCAGGTGGCGTTTCAGGTCCCGCACGGAGTTCGAGCCTCCCGGGGCCGCGTAACCACTCCAGCAGGTGATGAAGACCCTGTCGTTGACGACGATCGGGCTCGACGAGCCGGGGCCGGGAAGGACGACCTTCCACTTCAGATTCTTTGAGTCGTTCCACTCCGTGGGCGGGGCCGCTGCATCCTGTGAGATGCCAGACCCGTTCGGGCCGCGAAAGCGTGGCCAGTCGGAGGCACCGGCGGCAGCAGTGCAGACGCAGGCAAACAGCAGCAGTGCAAGGCGGCGCATCACGATCTCCGGGTCGGGGACAAGGCGCAACGGGTGCGCAGGAATCACTCGGGAAAACGCCATCACCAGGCCGGTGTCTACACGGTTTGCGGTTCGTTGCGTCTTCGGTCGGCTGTTGATCTTGCAGTCACGAGAAGGGACCGCGGTGCCACAGACGACTGAATTCAGATGGTTGGTCGGGCGTGTCGGGGCAAGTTTGCAGATTCTCCAGATTCGTCGGCAGCTGACATTCTTGTGCCTATTCGCGAACCCTGTCGCTGGATCGTCGACATCGGCGAATCGGCATGGCATGATATCAACGATCGTTTAACGGCTCCGCCGCATGAGGATTCAGAGATGATCTCGCGACTTTCGTACTGCCTTGCGTTTGCCTGCCTGTTGACGGTGCTGCAACCGACCCCGGTGAATGCGGCCTCGGACGAGGATGTCGAACGGGCCCGCAAGCAAGGGATGCAGTTCCTGATCGATTCTCAGCTGGAGGATGGCAGCTGGGAATATCCGAAGCACGAAGTCGGGATCACGGCCCTGTGTGCGATGGCACTGATCGAAAACGGACTGCCGATCGATGATCCGGTCATTGAGAAGGCGCACCGGTATGTGCACAGCAATTATCTGAGTACGACCAGCACGTATGACATTTCGCTGGCGATTCTGCTTCTCTCCCGGGTTGGCGACCGCGACAACCGGCATGCGATCCGGGATCTGGCGGCCCGTCTGGTGGCTGGCCAGAACGCTGAAGGGGGATGGGGTTACAGCTGCCCCAAGGTTCGTTCCATCTACCTGACGGGTGGTGGAGAGCGTCCGGCACCTCCCAAGGGACCGGGTGACAACAGTTGTACGCAGTTTGCCGTACTGGGGCTGTGGGTCGCCTCGCGGTGGGGGATCAATATCGACCAGACGATGGAGAAGGTGGCCGAACGGTTCGTGCGGGATCAGAACGAAGACGGTGGCTGGCCGTACAAGGTCGACGTCGAGATGCCGCAGAGCTCGCGAAACTCGATGACTTTTGCGGGTCTGTTCTGTGTGACGGTTGCCCGGGCGAATCAGATCCGAGCGCGTCAACTGGAAGAGGAGAACGCGAAAGCCGGTCGGAGTACGCCGTCACGGTCGAGTCGAACGGTTCCGCGTCGTACGACGCGGCCGACGACGTCGCGGCCTGCTGAAACCACCGAGGACGCAGCAGCTGCGGAGGAAGCACCCGAACCGGTTGTCGATCCGGGCTCGAACGTGAAGACCCTCGAAGAAGATCCGGTCTTCTCGAAGGGGCTGCAGATGGCGACGAAGTATGCGGCCGGAATCGGTCCCCGTTCGTCGCGGTACTATCTGTGGTCGATCGAGCGAATGGGGGTGATCCTGGGGATGGAACGGTTCGGTACGACCGACTGGTTTGAAAAGGGGGCCTCGGCGCTGCTGAGCACTCAGGGGAAACCGGGTGGTGAGAATGAAGGGACGGAAGGGGCCTGGACTCCGCCGGGGACCGGCAGTGCCCTGTCGGATACGTCGTTTGCGATCCTGTTCCTTCGCAAGGCGAATCTCGGAAGTGACATTACCCGGCTTCTGGAGGGGGAGCCTCTGAAGCCCTTCCAGATCGTGTCCCAGGAAGAGGAACCGCGATTTTTGCGGCTGGAAGAGGCGATCGTCGCCGCCCGTCCGGGGGATGTGATCCGGGTAGACCGGACGGGGACGATTTCTGTGCCGCATCTCTCGATCGACAAGGACCTGACCCTGGAAGCGGGCTTTGGATACTCGCCTGTCCTCACCTACGAGCTCGGGTTCGACAGTCGGGGCATCCGCTCCAATCCCGAGAGGGACCCGACGGCCCGCTATATTCTGGAGGTGAAAGGGGCCACGCTGGTTCTTGAAGGGTTCTCGATCCAGATGGATCCGCCGCGTCTGCGGGGAGACATCCCTTGGGCTGCAGTTCAGGTCAGCGGCGGGACCCTGAGGATGCTCAACTGTTCGGTCTCCGAGGGGAACCGGCAGGGAATGGCAAGTGTCGTGGTGACTGGTCCGTCGAAAGTCGAGATCCGGAATTCGCTGCTGGTCGGTGGTCGTGCGGCGATCGAAGTGCTGACGGACGGGGAACAGCTCGTCGATGTCGACAACTCGGTCCTTTTCAGCAATATCGGAATTGCCGTGAAGAAGGGCCCCGAAGCCGACGCCAACGCGTCTGTCAAACTTGAGCTGGAACGCGCGGTGGTGCAGGCCCCGGCGGCGTTTGATTTCACCGGCATCACCACGCCGATCGAGATCGAAAGCCAGGGAGTGGCCTATACTGGTGAAAGTATCGGGAAGAACTTCCTCGCCGATCGGACGAGTAAAACCGCGCGGTCCTGGACGGGGAAAGATAACGTTTACGATGTGCGGTTCTGGGTCGGCTACCAGGGGAACATGCTCTCTTCGATCAAGGATGAAAAGACGTGGAGCAGTTTCTGGGGAGACACCGATGTATCGCCTGTGGCCCGCGTGGTGTCGCTGGCGGGGAATCGGCGTCATGGAGCGTTCACGCACGAAGTGCGAGGGGATGACTTCGAGTTTTCTTCCACCTCGCAGATCTATTCAATGCGACGTACGGTTGGTATCAATCCGCTGGTGATTGGTCCGGATTATGGCTACGTCATCTTCCGGGAAGGGTACGATTACAGTGCCTGGAAGTCGGGCGAAGCGGCGCTGGCGTCGGCCGAGATAGCCGTGGAGAACTGAGCCGGTTTGATGACGAATGCAATGCTGGAGGAATGGCTGTGTGCCGGGCCGGGCCTGGTCCGCACAGCCGTGGAAGAGTGTGGAACTGTCGTCTCCCAGTCGCAACTGGCGCGGGGGACGTACCGGCTGCATGTGGAGTGCCGGGAGATTGCGGCCCGGATTGTTCCCGGACAGTTTCTGATGATTCGGCCTGCCGGTTCTGTCGATCCGCTGCTTGGCCGTCCTTTGGCGCTGTACGACGTGGTACGGGATTCCTCCGGTGAGGTGACCGGTCTGGTCGTCGTCTACCATGTCGTTGGCAAGATGACGTCGTTGATGAGTCAGTGGCAGGGGGGAGAGCGGGTCGAACTCTGGGGGCCGCTGGGAAACGGTTTCCCACCTCCCGGAGGTGAGCACCTGGTCTGTGTCGGTGGCGGCATCGGCTATACGCCGTTTCTGGCGGTCGCCCGCGAGGCTGCTGGCGTGGCGACCTACGGCGCTTCCGGTGAACGCGGTGGTTCGCGGATCCCACGCATCAGCTTTTGCTATGGCGTACGGACCCAGGCAGAGCGTGCCGATCTGACGGAGTTTTCGGAGCTGGACTCTCTGCAGATCCACCTGTCAACGGATGACGGGAGTGAAGGGCACCATGGGTTCGTCACGGATCTGCTTGAGGGAATCCTGAGTGAGGCCGCAGACCGCGTTTACTGCTGCGGGCCGGAACCGATGATGTGGGCGGTGGCGAAAATCTGCGAATCGCGTCAGATCGACTGCTGGCTCTCGCTGGAAACGCCGATGGCATGCGGGTTCGGAGCGTGTTTCAGTTGCGTGACCCGTGTCCGTGTGCCGGAGGAACCGGGCTGGGATTATCGTCGCACCTGCGTCGAAGGCCCGGTCTTCCATTCGAGTGTGCTGTTCCGTCCGGAGTGAAATCGACAACGTCTGGCGGCTTACGCCGGCGTTGCCTTTTCAGAGTCGGTCCCGGTGCCAGCTTCTCGATTTTTTTGTTGACATTTCGCAATTGTCTCATGAGAATCCGAACGAGATCGTTAAGAGTCCCACCTGCACGGCTGCGCATCCTGCCGGCCTGACTTGCCCGTATTGTTTGCGAACGGATTCGCCTCGGTCGTCTTGCTGTCGACTTGAGAGGGGGCAAACGCTGCTTGAGCCGTCGGCTCCGGTGTCGGGGGACATTGTGACTTGGCGTCGTTCGCGTGCATTCAATTTTGGGAAGAGGAGTGCCACATGGAGTTTTGTTTCGAGGTGAATCCCGAACTCGATCTGGCCATTGGAACCGAGCTGAGCTTTGAGGATGTTGAAGGGGAGTTTGTTCAGGAATTCGACCTCTCGCAGATCGACCCGATGATTCCGACCGGTGCGAAGCCGGGATCGGAAGACAAGGTGCGGATGCTGGCGGCCCGTTATGCAGCCGGAGTTCCGCTGTGGCACGATTCGGACTGCTATGACCACGGTCCTGTGGGCGGGATGGTCGATGACGGGCTGGATGGTGATGCCCTTCGTGAAGAGGAAGAGGAAGAAGAGGACTTCTAGCTCCCCTGCTGGATTGGAATGGCGGCACCTGGACGCCGATGGCCCTGCCGTGCAGGAGGATGCCGCCACTCGCGCTTGACGTCTGTTGGAAGTAGTCCAGTCCGGCTGGCTCCGCAAAGGGAGCTGTGCCAGTGACGATGGTTGACAAAAGGGGG
>CAZUXX010000029.1:0-13066 GCA_964624215.1 uncultured Planctomycetaceae bacterium | reverse complement strand
GGGTCAATCCGCCGCAACGCATCCCGGCTCATCACCGTCGCCAGCGGGGCCCCCCACGTGATCGGCGAGCCCAGCGTGTTCCCCGCAACCGGCCGCCAGCCTCCCTCCTCGCTCTGGAAAGCAGCCAGCCGATCCCCCGCCGAAATCAATGCCCGGCGGCTGCGGGAAGATTCTCTGCCCACAACATCCAGTGCTGCCGCGAACTGGATCGTCGCCAGACGCGGATCGCTGAACTCCTCGCCCCCGTTGTGCTTCCACTCATCGGGTTGATGAAGCCAGTCGATCGACTGGGCCAGCGCATCACGATCGATCCGGTACCCCGCCAGCCGCGCATGTTCCAGCGCACGCACCACATCCCCCTGATGGTGGCACGCGAAACAGCCATTCTCCCCGCGCCACTCGGCAGCCGCCGACTGCAAAAACGCAATCGCCCGACCTGCCGCCTGCTCACGCGGCGTCGGCTCCTCGGCCATTACCGGCGACGCAATTGCGGCGACGATCAGCACCAGCCGGATCATGAAACCGCTCCCATCAGCCGCGAGAAACCGGTCGCTCCTTCGCCTCTCGACAGGAACCACCGCCACTCGCCTCCGTAGCCGCTCGTGCGACTCCACTATTCCTTCCTCTGCTGCCCACCCTCGTCCCGCAGCGAATACAGATGGGTCGACGTCCGGATCAGCATCCGGTCACCAATCGCAACAGGCGAAGCATCGATCCCCTCGTCCAGCCTGTTCGTCGCCAGCACTTCAAACGCGTCTCCGGCGGCAATCACGGTTGTCGCGCCATTGCGGCCCGCAAAGTAAATCCGTCCGGCAGCTGCCACCGGCGAGGCGTACAGACTGTCAATCTCCGGCAGCCGCACCGGACCAAACAGCACCGCACCGGTCTTGACGTCCAGACACGTCAGCACGTTCGTGTTCGCCGCCGTGAAGTACAGCCGACCATCCACGAGCACCGGAGACGGCACGTACGGCGTGCCGCGATGGAAGGACCACGGTATCTGCTCCGTGTCGGTCAGATCTCCCCGCGACGACAGAGGAATCGCGAACAGCGCACTCCCCCGATAACCACTCATGCAATACACGTGAGCATCATCCGCCACCGGAGACGGAATCGCATTCACCGTCTGACCGCCACATTCCCACAGCACCTCACCGGTTCGCGGGTCGTAGCTCCGCGCCCGGTTCGTCCCGTTGACAATCAGTTGAGGCTGATCCGCTGCATCAATCACCAGCGGAGTCGCCCACGACGTCGGCTCGTCCCGCTCCACCTTCCATCGGATCTCCCCACTCGACGTATCCAGCGCGTACAGGTACGACTGGTCCTCGTGATCCCACGTCAAAAACAGCAGATCCCGCCAGACCGCCGGCGACGTCCCTTCCCCCCACCCGTATCGCGTCCGCATATCCCCGAGGTCTCGCTGCCACACGGGCTCACCATCGACCGTGAATGCAAACACACCATAAGAACCGAACGAGATATACACCCGCTCCCCGTCCGTCACCGGCGAGCCGGAGGCATAACTGTTCGTCGTATGGCGGCCTTCCTGCGGAGATGTCGACGTCGCTGTCCGTCGCCACAGCTCGCGACCTGTCTCGACATCCAGGCACAACAACACGAAGTCATAGATGTTCTTCGGAGGAACCGTCTTGGCATCGTCCCGCGGCGGGATCGGACTCTCCGCTTCCTTTCCGCTGTCAATCGCCGTCGCCACGAAGATCCGCCCCCCGGAGACAATCGGCGTCGCGTGCCCTTCCCCGGCGATCCGCACCTTCCAGTGGACGTTCTCCTCCTCACCCCACGTCAGTGGAGGATCGGCATCCTCCGCCACGCCGTTCGATAGCGGACCACGCCACTGCGGCCAATCGAACTGGGCCTCCGCTACCGATACGGAGACCGTCAGCAGAATCGTCATCAGGCGGAGGGTCGTGTTCATCTGTCTGTCCCTCAGTCAGATCATGTCCTCAGCGCGACTCCGCACCGGCATTCCCACCGGCACCAGAGCACGTGATTGTCCTCAACACGCCGCCAGAATCGTCGCGGCACGAGACTACGGCAACTCCCGAATCCGCAAGTTCCGGAACTCAATCGGGGATCCCTCGGACTCCAGACACAGATACCCGCTCGCCGGGACACACTCCGTCCCGCCCGAGACTTCTGCCCCGTTCACCCACAGGCGAACCTCCCCGTTGATCGCCCGGATGTAGTAGTGATTCCACTCACCCGCACCCCGGCTGAGATTCTTCGACGGAAAGCTGCGGCTTCCATTCGGCGACAGCGGAGGAAACGGCTTCATCTTCGACGTACCCACAGCGAACACATCCCCGTTGGTCGAAAACCAGTCCGGCTCCTTCCCCGTTCGCTCCCGGTACTGGTCAGCATAACCGTGATCGAGAATCTGCACCTCGATCCCGTGGGGCAGCTTGCCCGGCGGGAGACCCTCCAGTGACTCGGGCGGTACCCACATGAACACCCCCGAGTTCCCGGCCGACTTCAGATGCCGCCACTCGACCACCACTTCCACATTCCCGTACTGCTTCTTCGTCCGCATCACCCCAATCGGCTTGCCGGTGCAGTGAATCTCCCCGTCAGGAAAACTCCACGTATCCTCATCACCGTTCACATTCACAAAGTCTTCCTCACCGAGTGCAACCCAGCCCGGCCCCTCACCGGTGATCAGGGCCGCCGGCAGCGCCGGCGCCTCTTCCGCCTTCCTGACCTCCTCCGCCGCGCACACACTCACGGCCAGCAGTCCCCCCATCCATACCGACCATCGCCCGATCATCGTTGTTCCTCACCAGACAGGTTCAGTCCGCGGCGCATTGCCTGCACCCTGTTGTACGGGCCCCGTCACCATCACGCAAAGCACCGGGAGGACTGCACGACAAAGCAAGCCGGCGAAGGACCGTCACAAGGATGCATCCCCGCAAGCGCCGGCAACTCATCCGTACCCGATCCCTGCAATGGGCACGCAGCAGCGTCAGAAGAGACACACACAGGCAGGCAGACAGACAGACGGGAAACAGGCCGTCCCGACACACCCCCACCGCGATCCGCAAGCAGGATCGCGATCCTTCAGCTCAGCGAGGGCATTGCATCGCCAATGCAAAAGCATTCAGCCAACAGCAGACCTCGCGGCATCCACCGGGGCCGTCCGCACCACACCACTACGGCAGGGTGAGCTGCCCGCCGATTGAAATCCCGTGCATCCACAGGTCTTCGTTGGACTGCTTGGCCGTGATCGCAGGCGGGTTCGCCAGGCCGGTATCGTTGTAACGGATCGAGTCGTCCGCACGGATGATGTTACCCAGCCACGAGTAATCGTAACCCACTTGCAAAGACAGCGACGGCGTGACCTTCCAGCGGGCATACACACCCACGTCGAACGTCGGGGCGAACTTGGTGTCCTTGATCACACTCCGCGTCGACGGATCGTCATGCACCGGGTCCAGCGACGACGACCGCAGGCCGTGCGTCGTCACCTCGGCTTCCGTATGGTTCGCCCCCAGCGCCACTTTCGGGATCACGCCAAACGTCAGGTACTTCGTATCCCACTCCGACTTCAGACCCAGCTGCAACCCATACCGATGGTTCTCGACAAACGAGCCGATCTCATTGTTATCCGGACCGATGATCCCCGCATTCGGATCCAGTTCTGACCGGTTGTCGAACGATCCCCGCTGGATCAGGTCTTCCTTGTGAGACTGGTACCGCAAACCGACCATCCCCTGGAAGGTCCACCCGTCGACCGGACTTCGCAGGTCATAAAACAGGTTCGCATCCGCTGCCCAGTGCTTGATGTTGTACTTCACCTCGAACTTGCGGTCGTAAAGAATCAGCAGATCACTCACCGTCCCGTTATCCAACAGGCTCGTCGCCACAAACACGGCATTCGGGTTGGTGGGGAACCCCGGCTCGCCCGGCTTGCGAATCGAGTTAAACTCGCTCGCACCGAATCGGGTCACCTGCTCGATCCCCCAGAAGTTCGCGGCAAACTGACCATCCGAAAACGGGAGACCAAACGAAACCCGCGCTCCCTGCAGGTTCCACAGGTCGACCGGGCTCATATCAAGCACCCGTGCCGTCCCCACCGGCACCAGGTTGTCGAATTCATCCAGGCCGACCACGACAAAGTCTTCCCGGGGATTGTCAGTCGATGCCATCCGGGCCCCCAGCAGGGTGTTCCCCGGATTCTCCATCGCCCAGCTCAGATACTCCATCCGCACATAGCTGCCCCGCATCGCCGATCCCAGCGATCGCAGCAGCATGACATCCTCGTCATACAGCAGCCCGCGATCACGCGGCAGCATCTCATACGTCGTCAGGCCGTTCTCCGGATGCCCGTACGGATGTCCCACCGGAGCCGGACGGTACGTATTCTCCGCCACGCCGGACGCATACGGCGGAGCCCCCACACCCGGAAGCTGGTTGTAATCCGGATACCCGTAATGCCCCGGATTGCCAAACGCGTACGTGTTGCCATCGACATAGTCGTTGGCCCACATCGCCCCTCCTCCATACGGAGGCTGGCCCCAGTGCGGATACGAAGTCCCCGCAACAGCATTCCCCGGACCAGCCGCCGCCGACAGCGGCGCTTCAAGGGTCTTGTGGTATCGGCTCCCCCGACTCCACGGAAGCGACTGCGCGGACGCCGCGCCGGGCAACAGCCCGCACGTCACGGTCAGCACGAGGCAAAAGAGCAGGCGTCCTGACATGGTCCCCTTCCGCGTTCCGGCACGAACACCGCGGCCGACAGCGACCACCGGCCGCGCGTCGAGCCCCACCCCGGACCAGTTGTTCCGGGACTACGTCTCTTATCGGTCGTATCGGTCAACCCGGTTGGAGAAATCCTGCGAATTCGTTCCGGTTGTAGTGGAAACACCGGGATCGCCAGCCTCCCCCGGCCTTCCACAGCGAATGAGATCGCCCTGCGACGAACGCCAGAGCCATCCGCCGACAACTGGACCCGCGAACCATCCCCGAATCCGCAGCCCGGCATGCTCCCGGAAACGGTCTATGGCCCCTCCTCACGAAAGAACTCGGCTTCCTCCGGAGTCAGAAAATCCACTGACAGCCATCGATGCCCCCACTGAGACAGAATCTCGCCGGGGTACGCACGATCCGCTTTCGCAATCGTACCGTTCACCGCCGCCTTGACCGCGGCATCACCACTCTCCGCCACAATCGCAACCGCAACCCTCGGATCCTCCGGATCCAGAATCGCAATCGGAGCCAGCCCGTGCTCATCCCGCAGTTGCCGCACCAGTGGAAGCACGTACGGCTCGTCGATCCGCGGTTCATCATCCTCAATGTCGGCGTCGATGTACCGCCCCCCCTCCTCCAGAAACGCGATCGCATCCCGCGACGCACGCCCGTTGAAGTACATCGCCACTTCATCATCAAACAGGGCGTCACGGTCGACACGCTCACCGCACCCGGCGACCACCATCGGCAACAGCAGCAGAATACGGAAGAATGGCATAGCAACCCGAACAGAACGACACGAAACAGATTCAGAAAGTCGACCGGGACCCACTCGACCGGTCCGCCCCACTGGCAGAAACGACAGCAATCGCTCGGCCCCTTCAATACGTCACCGCCTCATTCCCGTCGCGCGTCCCCAGAGCGTAGAACACATCACCACTCATGTTCTCGCTCAGAAACCGCACTCGGGCATCCCCGAACGCAAAGGAGGCTCCGCCCGGATGCCGGCTGCCAAACGCCAGAATTGATGCTCCCACGAGATTGATCATCGATTGCTTCGCCGCGTACTGATGCGGAATCGAATCGAACACGTAGCTGTCTTCAAACGTGATCGTGCCGCACCACGACGAAGTCCCTTCACTACCCCCGGCAACTTCCTCCCGATAGAGGCGCTCCCCCAGCATCAGCGTCGACGAGGTCCCGTCCGTAACGTCCGAAAATCGAACGTGGGACATCTCCGCAAGCATCCCTTCCACGCCAAGATAGTTACCCCCGGCGACACGAAACCTCGTTCCGTCCGGAGCCGTCACCCCCACCGACTCCCCCGCCGGATCCGACGGACACCGCCACAACTCCAGCGGCGTCCCGATCAGCTTACGATTCCGGCCGACGGCCGTCCCCAGGTCGAAATCGATCTGCTCCGACAAGGGGCGTTCCTCGACGTACGGCAGCAACATCGCCCCCCATCCCCAGCCGCTCAGCGTGCGAAACGCCGGCCCCAGCACGAGGCTCCCGGGTGGCAACACATCATGGACCGCGTGATAAGCGTGCAGGCCGATCCCCAGGTTGTGCAGCCGGGTCTCACACTCCGCACGCCGCGCATTCTCGCGCACGCTCTGCACCGCCGGAACCAGCAGCGACAACAGCGTGGCCAGCACCGCCAGCACCACCAGAACTTCAATCAGTGTGAACGCACACCGGCGTCTCATGACGACTCGCGCTAAGGCCCCCGTGGCCGACGCCCCCCGCCCCCGGTCCCGCAATCTCAACGATACGAATCCGTTCACAGCACGGTCAACGGGCTCCTCACTCACGCGAGAAGATCCACTGCCCGCACGCACAATCCCTCAAACGTCCATCCTCAATCGCTGAATTCAGCGGAGACCGACCCCCTCCAGTGCCGACCATCAACGTTACCGTTCGCGGCAACGCGTCGTGAACGGCTTGAGCGGCAGCGACCGCCCCACTACGCTGCCCCGGTGATGCGCTTCAATCCGCAGAAGCGGTTCGAGCGTCTTCGGCGTCGTCACCCTGCAGCAAGGCAGGCCGTTTCACGGACGCCACCACAATCATCCTGGAATGGATCCGGAGGAGTGAAATGTCCGATGTCACTGTCACCTGTCGCGAGAACGGGCCCTTCCTCGTCAGCGGACCCTTCAAGCTGATCGACGTGAAGGGCAACGAGTACGACCTGGGTGGAAAGGCGTCGGTGGCACTGTGCCGCTGCGGAGAAAGCCAGCGCAGGCCCTTCTGTGATGGGACCCACAAAGGGTGCGGATTCGTCTCCGCTGAAACAGTCCCCCCCGCCCCCTGAGCCAACGCGCAACCTGCCCGACCCGACCGCCGCATCCTCAGCCTCGCGGTCAGCGCACCCGCTTCAATCGCTCAAGGGCCATCGCCCTCTTCGCGAAGCTCTCACGCTCAGACAGCCGCGTTACCCGCACCGTCAATTGGCAGCCGGGGCTCAACCGCAGGCAAGCCCCGGCGTCCTCGACCGCCACGCCCCATCTGCCGGAGCATTCCAGGCACGCACCTGACGGACTGACAACCTCGGCTGTCCCGGCCCCTTCACCGCGACAAAACAAAACCAGCGACCCACCGCCAGGGTGAGTCGCTGGAAAGTCGCATCTCAGCTCACTTGAGATCCGCACGCTCCGGGCATCGGCAAGACGCCCGGTCCCGCGCTACGTCAGCTGATCAAGCACGCCGCCGCCGGTGAAGTCGGGATTCCCGAACGTCTCCAGTCGGTGACCGAAGCCGTGTGCCAGCGTGATCAGCAGCCGGTTGTGAGGCTCCTTCTTGTAACGGATCGAGCGACCCATGCGGAAGTCGAGCCCGCCGCCCACCAGCACGAACGGAATGTTGTCGAGCGTGTGGGAGTTCCCCTTGCCAAGCTCGTTCGTCCACACGATCAGCGTGTTATCCAGCAGCGAACCCGGACCACCCGGCTCCGGAGTCTCCGCCAGACGCTTCGTCAGATACGCCAGCTGTTCGCAGAACCACTTGTTGATCCGCGTCAGCTTGTCCTGCGCATCCTCGTTCTTGTCGTCCTCGTGCGACAGCGCATGGTGACCTTCGTCGATCCCCAGCCACTTCATCCGCGCACCGCCGACCGAGTTCGTGTACTGCAGCGTCGCAATCCGCGTAAAGTCGTTCACGAAGCTGTCCACCATCAGCTCGATCTGCATCCGGCTGATCTGCGGCATGTTGTCGTTGTCTTCGCGAACCCCGGGCTCCAGTTCCGGAACCGGGTGATCGAGCATATCGTCCGTCGACTGCAGCTGACGCTCCATCTCGCGAACGAACGTCGCATGTTCCTCAAGCAGCGCACGATCCTCGTTGCTGACATACTGCAACACCTTCTTCAGATCGGCCTGCACCGCATCCATCACGCTCTTCAGATGCTCGCGGTCCTTCAGCTGACCATACAGCTTGTCGAACATCTGGTACGGATCGTCGATCGGCGCCACCGGCTTGTTCGGTCCGGCGTACACCATCCGCGTCCACGTGTCGGCCCGATCCGGGACCAGCACACCAAACTCCAGTGAGCCAAACCGCGTCCGGGTCTCGTCCTTCGACTGCAGGAAGTTCTTGATCTCCTGGTCAATCGACAGACCGCTGGCCCACCCCGCCGGAGTATGCGAACCACCTTGGATATTGCCCGGAAACAGCTCCGTCCCGGTCAGCAGACATCCGATCCCCCGCATGTGGTTATCGCCGTCACCCCGCACCTTGTCGCACAGACCGTGCATCGTCAGCACGCGATCCCGGAAGGGCTCCAGCGGAGACAGACTCTCCGGCAGCTCCGTCAGTTCGCCTTCATAATCCGGCCAGAACGTCTTCGGAACTACGCCGTTCGGGCTGAACATCACCACCAGCCGCTGCTTGCGGCCGGCAGAATTCGCAAAGCCCAGACTCGGCAGATTGCAGATGAACGGGTACGCAGCAGCCGTCAGGCCAAGCTGCTTGAGAAAATCACGGCGGTGTACAAAACGGGTCATCAGCTCACTCTCTCGAATCTGAACTCGCGAGGTACGTCCCAATCATCATATCGCAAACTTCCGTTGCGTCACGAGATCACAACTCCTCTCGCGCCGCAGGAAGCGCAATTTACTCGTCTTGCGTCCCGGTTGAGTCGGCTGAAGCATGCGCTTCACCAGCCGCTCGCTCCGTGGCGATCCGTTGTGCATTCAGCGCCGAATCCACAACCATCTCCACAACCAGCCGCTTCATATTGACTTCCGAATCAGAAAATCCCTGCGTGTACGCGGCAATCTTGTCCTGCCCGAACGCCCGGATCGGCTGCTTCATCAGAAAGTGAAAGAACTGCTCAACAAACGCGGCATGCGCCTCCGGACTCCCCGCCAAGTACGCCGCCATCGCCTCCGCATCCTCAAACCTGGCCGTCTCGCCCTCTCGCGTCAGATAGTGCCCGCTGGTGTCGACGGGCCGGTCACCCTCCTTCTCACGAAAGCGGCCAACTGCATCGAACGACTCCAGAGGAAAACCAAGCGGATTGATCAGGTCATGACAGGTCGCGCACATCACCGGCTCAGTCTGCAGGACCGTTCGCTCCCGCGTCGTCAGATCCGCATGCGCCTCAATCGGCAATGGAGACACCGCAACCGGGGGCGGATGCAGAATCCGTCCCAGCACATGCCGCGCAATAAACACTCCGCGATGGATCGGTGAACTCGCCCGGTCATAGGCAAATGCCGACAGCAGGAACGGATGCGTCAGCACCCCCGAACGCCGCTGTGGCTCAAACTCGAGCGCCACAAACTCGGCGTCATCCGAACTCTGTCGCTCGGCCCCGTAAAAATCGGCCAGTCGCTTGTTCATCCGCACCGCGTCCGTCGTCAGCAACTCGCGGAAATCCGACCGCTCCGACCACATCACATCGGCAATCAGCAAATCCAGCGACACCCGCAGGTCCGAAGCCAGATGATCATCAAACTCCGGGAACATCTCGCCGTTCTTGACGAGATCCTGGTGACGGTCGACCAGCAGCCACTGCGTGAAGAACTCCTGCACCTTCGACCGTGCACGCGTGTTGCCCAGCATCCGCCACGCCTGCTGACGCAACTGGTCGGCCGTCTCCAGCTTGCCTTCCTTTGCCGCTCGCCAGAGCTCGTCGTCCGGCAGACTGTCCCACAGTCCGAACGACAGCCACGACGCAATCGCATAGCTGTCAAACTCACCCCCGCCAAATTCGCGATACAGAAACTTCGGCGACGTGAAGGTTATCAGCACCAGCCGACGCACCGCCTCGTCCGGCGATCCCGCCGACTCGAAGGTCGTCTCGATCAGTTCCCGGTTTCGGACGCTCAGAGGACGACGGTACGCCCGTTCCATCAGTCGCTGGCAATACTCCTTCAGCTTCTGAACGCGGTTCTCGTCTTTCCCCCGGATCCCCGCGAGACGGTCGATCCGTGGCTCGACCCATTCCGCAACCTCGAGTGCCGCAAAGATCGTCGCCTCGGTCCATTCCTTCGAAACCGCATGCCCGTGCTCGTAACCCAGGCTCCGGTCATCCGGAGGAAACGACGTCGTCAGCACAAACGTCGACGGTGAGCCTTCGGGCGTCAGACACCGCGCCGGAATCACTTCCTCACTCAGGTGCGGAGGTTTCCAACACAATTCGATCGACGCCGTCGGCTCCTTGAACTTGAAAAACTCAAGCCGCAACGGGTAGTACCGCCCCCCCAACAGCTTCAGCGCACCACGGAATTCCGTGTCATCACCCGAGCGGACCCAGGCATCAATCAACGGAGCATCGTTCCCGTTCACCCACAGCCGCGCCCCGTTCTCCGTGTTCACGATGAACTCGTACGTCCCCGTCCACGGAGCAAACACCGAACCTTCCCACCGGGCCGAAAACTCTTCCTTGCCAATCTCCTCCCCGGGGCTCCCCTCCTGGAAGTCGAAGCTCACCGACGGGTCCACCCGCTCGATCTTCCGCTTGTCGCGTCGCAGACGACGCTCTTCAAAATACTGCCCCTTCAGCCCTGTCTCTTTCGGCACATGCCCCATCCGCCAGCTTGAAAACAGATCCGCCAGCGATTCCTCGTATTGCCGCACCGTCAGCCGTGAAAACTCGACCACGGCTGGCCTCCGCCGCGCCTGAGCAATCTCCGAATAGAAGGTGTCGTAGATGTAATCCGCGACCAGAGCCGCATCTTCACCAACGCACAGGCTCGGATCATCCGCCGGCATCGTCTCGACAATGACCTTCGTCAGGTCACGAACCGAACGGTCGCCGATCAGCGGCTTCGTCCCTTCGTCAGCAATCCCTTCCCCGTCGGCGCCGTGACAGTGAGCACACTGCTTCTCGTAAATCACCGCGCCGGGATGAAGCTCTTCAGCGTCTTCCGCAGCGGCCACCGGCCCTGCAACAACAACAACAGTCAGCAGCCCCAGCCAACACGCAAGGCGAACAGGGCGCACAGCAGAACGGAATCGACTCATCGATCTCATGCGAATCCGGATTCCAGGGCGGGACGCCACCTCTCTTCTCGAGGCAGCGCAGGGTTCAGGCGGGAACAGTCGCAAGACTGCGACAGGCATTATACGGGAGCTCCCACCGATGAGTCAAAGTTCATGCGTTCGCGACGCACAAACCTCACTGACCGAAGCCCCTCACCAGGCATGTCCCCCGCACCGCTCACCTCAATCTCGATCCCCCCTCAGCGCATACAGAAACCCGCTGCGCTTCGGTGAAGACACAGCGGGTTATGCTGTTAGCGCAACAGGTGTTGAACTAGGCAGCCGGCGGCGGTTCCGGGGCGTCTTCAGCCGGAGCCGGGCTGTAGTCACCACCAGCAGCCGGTGCGCACGAGGGGCAACCACCGGTGCAGGCACCGCACGGAGCTGCACAGCTGGGGCCGCACGGAGCAGCACAGCTGGTGTAGCCGTAGCCGCAACGATTCCCGCGACGACCACGACGGCCGCAGCAGGTCGGAGCGCAGCTGTGGCACGGAGCAGCACAGCTCGGAGCACAGACCGGGCCGCACGGAGCAGCACAAGTCGGGCCGCACGGAGCAGCGCAGCTCGGAACTGCATAGCCGTAACCACCGCAGCGGGCGCGACGGCCGCCGCAACGACGGGCTTCGGCGGTGTCCGCCGTCACCATCGCAGCAATCGCCGCAAACATCACCAGACCAAGAACCTTACGCGTCATGTTGCCTCTCCTTGTCAGGAAGTTGCTCGGCCCGGAGAATCGCGAGTGATCTGAGCAGTTGCCCGAGCCATGCAAACGACCGCTCAGTGGTACACAGAATCCTGCTGTCACCTCAAATCGCTCTACTGTCGGAAAACTTTTTCTGCACCCTGTCTCCGACATTGTCGGTCAAATTAGCGGACCCCCCCGGCGTGTCAACGGTGACGTTCGGGAAAAATAGGCGATTCTGAGGAAGCTTGCCGGCATCCCCCAATTCACCCGTCAAGAGCCTTGACACCCCGTTTTTCCCGATAAATAGCACGCCTCTTGACCCCCGCTCCCGGCCGACATACGCCTCTGTCCAAACAGGTTCACTGCCCGCAAGAGCACCCCCGCACGCTCCCCCTCCATTCCACATCCACACGCCGCCCTGGTGATTTCAACTGATTCAGATCAGCGGCGCTCGTCCGAGCTGCCTCCGCACAACCGCCCATTGCCCCGCGTGCATCAACCAGTGCACCGCCTGCATCCCGATCAGGGAACCGACGGTCGGGGCATACTCAAGACCGCTCGGACGATCCAGATCACTCTCGCTCAACCGGTCCAGCAGCGACAAGGTTCCCCCGCGCTGCCGCGACATCTCTTCCAGGAGCAGTCCCTTGCTGTCGAACTCGTCCGGTGAGTCGTTGGCGGAAGCCTCTTTGCAGTACCGCTCCGCAAAACCCGCGGGAAGATCGGGCATCGTGCCCGCTTGAGCCCTGGCCACCATCCGGTGCTCAGACAGAATCAAATGGCCAACCTGCCACTTGATGTGATTCCCGCCCGGACAGGGCCGCCTCAGCATCTCTTCATCGGTCAGGTCATCAAGGTACATGCGGCAAATCATCTCCGCCGCACCAAGCTGTTCACGAAGCACAGTCAGGGCATCCATCGAAGCTCACATGCCCTGCGTCGCCCCCCTTGCTCCTCGTCGATCCCCCGCCTCACTTCGCCGCCACCTCCCCTAATCCATCACTGTCCGTCAGAGACTCATCAACCGAGCGGATGACGTGAATCCGCGAACCCGGCCCACTGAATCCCACAACCTGATTGTTCAACTTGGTCGCCTTCGCCGCAATCACCCCCTTCTCCAGATCGAAGGTAATCACCCCACTCGGCGTCCGCTGGATCAGCTGCCCCTCCTCCGCAGGGTCCGTGATCGGA
>CAZUXX010000028.1:0-13265 GCA_964624215.1 uncultured Planctomycetaceae bacterium | reverse complement strand
CCATCTGTCACGGACTCCAGTTGCTCGCTGCGGCCGGCGTCCTCCAGGACCGTGCCTGCACCGCCTATCCCGCCTGCGCTCCCGAGGTCAGACTCGCCGGTGGACGCTACGTCGAAACGGCGACCGATGCGGCTCATGTCGACGGAAACCTCGTCTCCGCTCCCGCCTGGCCCGCGCACCCCGCCTGGCTGGCCAGATTTCTGGAAGTCCTCGGCAACTGACAGCCACTTCGGCAACACGAAAGAAAAACCGCAGCCCGGAGGACCTCCCCCGCAGGCTGCGGTACGTGATGCCGGCCAGCTGCCTGACTTACGGCAGCACCTCGCGATGCACGACGAAGCCCTCGAAGTTGAACGTCAACGTCGTTGGATCCCACGCCTCTTCCAGCCGCGACATGTCAATCACGAGAAACGCCCGGTGACCGGGCACATCGAGGGCGTGAGCCCCGACCTGGACCCAGGAATCCAGCTCCCCGTTCATGTTCAGATCCTCGCCCGGGTCGAGAACACCGTTGTTGTTGACGTCTTCAGTGGCGATATGCGCTTCATGGAACTGGAAGCCTGCCCACATCACGAAGACATGACTCCGGTTCGTCGTGAGGTTCGCCACCTTCGCCAGCAGGCGATTGCGGGTGTGGTAATCGACCGACTCGTTCCCCACGTCGGCCGTCGTCCGCGCCTCGAACAGCCCCAGCTGGTCCAGATCGGTGCCCGTACCGACGTGATTCCTCAGGAGCGTGTTGTAGATGCTGGTCTCAGGTGAGGTCGGGTCGATGTATGTCATCGGGCGGAACGGCCGCGCATACTCCGTCCCCGGAGGCTGCAAATTGCCTCCAGCATCGACACCGTCACGCGCACGCTTGAATTGCGTGTACCAGTTCCGCACCGCCGCTTCCGTCCTGTCCTGACCCGGAAGGTGCGGATCCGGATCCGAGAACACGTTCGCGAAATTCTCGAACGGATCAAGATGGTGCGGGTCGTCCACGACCCCTGCCAGAACAGTCGGATGACGAATCGTGTTCAGATTCACCCCCGACGGAATCTGTCGTCGCTGAGCCAATGCATCACGCCGGTCGGTTTCGTCACCGGTCGGCTGGTGGAAGCTCGGCTCCAGCTCGAAGAACTCGAGCAGTCGGTACCAGCGGTTCGTCGCCGAATTCCGGAACAGTGCTCCGGCCGTCCGGTGACCGGTCATCCGCATCGTCCCCCCGACATCTTCTGCCAGATTCTTCACCGGACCTCCGTACTTCGCACGCAGCAGCTCATCCGTATCATCGTAGTCATCCGGCTCCAGCGGATGACCGTAGACCGGCACCGACAACAGTTCCATCGGTGACGTGAAGTCGCGGTCAAAGTGCGGCTGCCACAACGTGAACGTCGTCCCGCCAAACGTATCGTTCTTCTTGTGCGGATCCGTCGGGTCCCCCAGGCTGTGACTTCGCGGATCCGCGTCCGTCCCGTCTTCGTGTGGCATCTCGACCGGATGGAACGGCTCCGGACGTTCCATCGACTTCGTCGCCGCAATCAGACTCTCCGTGAGAGTCGGCGTCGTCATCATCATGTCCGGCTGCGGGAACTGATTGACAGGCACCCGAATCCGGTCGACTTCGATCCAGTCATCCTCAGCCTGGCTCAGCACGCCCCCGCCGTTCTGCAGGTGCCGACGGCGTTGCAACGAGAAGGTGACATCCGTCCCCGGTACATCGGCGATCGACACCAGAGTTCCCGTCCCGCCAGACGGATTCGTAATCTCGAACCGGTCCTGATGATCGTTCGGACCGGTATAGCTCAGATCCAGGTCGACCAGCGGCTCGGGATGCCCGCTGGAGGCATCGGTCGGCAGCCCGCTGTCCCCGTTCTCCAGACCGTAGGGAACAATCGCCTCGAATCCCGAACTCGCCGAGTCGTAGTCGACGTACAGCGTCGAGGCCCGGTCATTGCCCGATACCTTCATCGTGTTGCTCTGGCCACCGATCAGGAAGGTCTCGCCTGCCCCAATCGTGTTGTCGGTGGTCATGCTGCTCTTGAAGGTCACGGCCGGATTGTTCGCACCCGCGCCATCCAGGCGAACCAGCCGCCAGGTGTCGTCCTTCAGTTCAATCGGGAACGGTGACGAATTCCTCAGCTCGAGCCAGAACAGCGCATGCCCGTCTTCCGCGTCGTCTTCCCAGAACGTCTCACTGACGTCCGACGACTGTTCCGGTAGCCGGATCACCAGCCCCTCGCTCAATGTCAGCGGCACGGCCTCAACTCCGTTGACCGTCCTCAACTGGCCACCACTGCTGACGTGCGTATCGTCCCAGCCATCGCTCAGGTCGGGATCATAATCAAACCGGGTGATCACATTGTCCCGGTCGAGCGCATCCACAACATTCACGGCGAACTGGGCCATCGCCTCGACCATGTCGTTCACGCCGTTCCCGTCGTCATCGTAGGGCAGACCGGTCACAGGATCGTTGCCCGACACCGGATACGGGTTTGCCGTCAGGTCTAGCGAGTCCTCGTGCGAGCCGAGCACGTACAGCAGCACGTAAATGTCCCGGGCCAGCCGCTGCCGGTCGTAACGTGCCCACCATTCCTGTTCCTCGAGCGTCGTTGGCGGGAAAGTGGGCGTCGGACTCCCGTTGTGGATCATCGGGTCGATCACCACCGGCGTCCCCCCGTCGAACTCGGGATGCGGTGTCAACGGACGAAACTCCAGCAGTCCGTTCGACGAAATGTCCATGTCATTGTCGTCGTCACTGAGGATTTCATTCAGCCGCAGCCGCTGCTGGAATCCCCCGGGCCCGGGCGATCCCAGGACCACTCGCAACAGTTCCCGCACCTCCCATCGGAACGGGTCGGGCCCGACAAACGAGGGCGGAAACTCATTGCCCCCTTCAAACTCCCACTGGCGGCCCGCGGTCAACGCATGGGCAAATTCCTTGCGGTCCCAGTTCGTCGTCGAATACTGCCGCCGGATCTGCTCGGCATGAAAGTTCAGTTCGAACTGGTACTTCAACAGCTCCCGCACCCGCGACGACCGCCCCACGCGGTGCCAGTCCGCATCCGACAGGTGGATCGCCGCCAGTTCCCCCGGCAGAAAGATGCTGTCCTCACCCAGCTCCGTCGCCACCCACGGATCGACGATCGTCTCGTCCGGTTCATCCACGAGCTGATCAGGATCCGGATTCGTCGTCAGCGCGGGAATATCTCCCCACACGCGGTGAGATGGATACACGGTTCCCGTCCCCGCTCCCAGATCGGCAAAGGCGTCGTAGCGGACCCAGTCCACCGGGTGCTCCGCGACCGGAGCAGTTCGCAGCCGCGTCGCTCCCTGGAAGGCCGTATCCCCGAACATCGGGATTCCCGACAACCACGTCCCCTTGCCGGACCAGTCGATCGGATGCACGGCCCCCGGGTATTCCACCCCCCCCAGCGTCGCATTCGTATACGGGGCACCTCGCCGGTTTACTCCCCGCGTCGCCCCGATCCCCGCATTGTCATAGTCGTCGTCGTGGGTCTGGGTACCGGGAAGCATGTCCGTCGCGCTGGTTGTCCAGCGGCCGTACACCTCCGGCTCCGACATGCTGTCGAGCTTCCCCTCAAGCAGAAGCCGCAGTGTCCGGTTCGACGCTTCCAGGCGGGCATCCTTCCCGGCTGTCGCCAGGAACGTCGTCCCGGCACCGAACGCCGCTTCGATCACAGCGTCCCGCTCACCCGAGGACGTAAAATTGGTGTCGTACGGGCTCGCATACCAGCCCCACCCCGGGTTGATCTCCGCCAGAGACAGCCCGAAGTTCGACCGCGACGTCGTCCAGTTGACCGCCATGTTCGAGGGGGGCTTCGTGTTCCCCGAAGTATTCAGCGGCAACAGGCCATTCGCATCGAGGATCTTGAAGAAATACAGCGGAATCAGCTGTCGACCGTCGGGATGATCGATCAGCCGGGCATCCAGATCCACCAGGATCGAATCGGCGTACCCATCCCCGTCGGCATCGACATCGAAGTCATAGCTGTCGCTCCCGTCGTAGACCCCCATCTCGTTGACGTTCCCGTCACCGTCGAAGTCGACCCCGAACTCGAACCCGGGAATACGACGGATGAAATCGCCGCTCCTGGCTTCGACCGTCGCCCCTTCAGGGATGTAGCGGTTGCCGTGCTCCGCGTGCGGACGCAGCACCTGCGCTTTCGTCATCGTGTCTTCGAAAATATCCGCAAAGCCGCTCGTCCGCTTGTCCGGAAACAGCCCCGGCAGAAAGAAGCTCGGCTTGATGATCGGCAGCGACCCGTCCGGAGAAAATTCCTCATACGCCAGAAACAGCGCATTCAGATCCGGGTAGGTATAGCCAGCGTCCGGCTGATGCTGATCATACGGAGCCTCCGTCCACACCTCGACCGCCTCTCCGTCGTTGGCGTCGGCCGAAAAGTTGATGACGAAGTTACTCTCGTTCTGGTCGACGGCACCGTCACCGTCGTAATCAATCTCGAACGTCCCCGCTGTCATTCCCGGTCGGACGGTGATCCCCCGCCCGCTGAAGGGACGCGAATCCAGCGGCTTGCCATCCTCGTCAAGCTGACCCAGAACATGCGCCAGCATCGACCAGCGATTTCCGAAAAGTGCACTCCGCTCGAAGTCCCGCTCCGTGGCGACAATCACCTGCTTCAGGCCGAACTCCATAATCCGCTCGTGATCGAGCGTCGCCCGTTCCGCCTGGCTGAAAATCTCGGCCGACCGCGACTCGTCATCAATGAAGCTGAAGAAGAACAGCCCCAGAAACAGCAGCGTCATCAGAAACGCCAGCGACAGAATAATCACCGCGCCTCCGCGACGATGATCACCGCCCGACGTCAGGTTCTGCAAAGATTTCATATCTGGAATTCCTCGAGCGCCCGCTGAGGATGGAATCGGCCCGTGGACGAACAGAGCCAGGCAAGCAGCTCACAGCGCCCGGCGATCCTCAGGTCGCCCCGCCACGAGCCCCATACCCCGACCGGCCCCCTACTCGACAAACGAATGCACGATCGTCAGTTGCCGCGCCAGATTACTTCCCGGATCGCGGTATCGAATCGTGAGCTGGATCATCTTCAGACCGACGCGGTTATCGAACGCCTCCCACAACACGCCGCCGTCGCTTACCCTCTCTCCCGGGCGACGCGGCCACGCAGGCTGCACAGCACCAGATGTGCCGCCGCTCACAGCACGGTAGAGCGTTGAGCCATTACCGATTTCACGGTCTGGGGCATCGAGATCGGTAACGACAAAGCGAGAGTTCTTCCACGTCAGATTGCCCCTCGGGCGGACGACGGCACCTTGTCCATATGTCTGCTCCGATGTCCACTCCTGAACTGAAGGAGCATCGAGTTTCCAAGTCAGCGGCCGGTAGGGCGGATCGGCAGTCCCCACAGGAGCATTCGGGTGCCACGTATCAAACACGTTGTTCCCGGAGCCCCGGGGGCCGTAGTTGTCGTTCAGATCTTCGGTCGCCGCAAAATGGCCGCCACTGTCCCCGTGGCCGATATCCACAAAGCGCCCCAGCCCCTCGTCCCACACCTTCACATCGAAAGCATCGACATTCGTCAGCAGGATGTCCTCACCGATCCGATTGCCTGCGTAGGTCTCTCCCGTATCGCTGTTCTTGATGACCTTCTGCCGGGGAAGATAATCAGGATCAAACTCCAGGTTCGCGACCAGAGGATTGTTCGCCTCCCTCGCCGGCCAGGTGAACATCGCCGACGATGTCTCCTGGTGTGTAAACCGTCCCATGAACTCCTCCGGCGTCGTCCCCCCGCTGACGTACTCCAGTGGCTGGTCGTTCGGTCGAAATCCGAACCGCATGCGCGGCAGCGCGAGCGGGTTGTTCCGTTCCCCCTGGCTGTTGTCCAGACTCCCCACGCCGTTGAAGTGCAGGTGCCCGATGTGGACTGCCGAGAGATCGAAGTCATTCCAGAAGTCACCATCGACCCCGTCGTCACTCACGTCAGCCTGGGCGTCGTAATCTCCCGGGATCAGTTCCGCCCCGGGGTCACTCGAATCCGCGGCATCGATCGTCGGATCGCTGCTGTAGGGAAACCGCCCCCGCAGCGGATCACGTAACAGCAGCACCCGGCGATACAGGATCCCGTGCCGCAGAAAGTACACGATCTCCGCCCCCCGCGACTGGGTCACGTCATTGTACGGATCGCCGTCGTCATACTCCGGCTGATTGACGTCCGAAGCGTTGAAGCTGCCCGCACCCGTCGTGCCCGCCGGCCGGCCCAGTCGACTCGCCTTCCCCAGGTACGGCTGCTGACTCGGGTCACGCGCTGTTGCTTCCACCAGCACGGTGAAATGCAGCACATCATCCACATCGCTCCCGACATCGTTCTCACTGATGTAGAAAAAGCCCCGCTGATTGGGGTGCACCAGATCTCCGCTCACCAGCGGCACAATCCCGTTGGGCGTCTGTCCCGCCTGCCGATAGCTCATCTTCCGCAGGTCCGACCGGATCAGATTCTCCACCATCCGGCCACGCGAATCGTTCTGGGCAATCCCCCGCTGCTTCGTCACCGTCGAGGTCGCCGTGCGGAAGATCTGCGCAAACAGCAGCAGGATCACGACGATGATCGCCGTCGAGACCAGCAGTTCCACCAGCGTGAAACCCCGCCGTGCCGGTGCCGGTTGTGTGCATCGTCGATTCACAGATCGAATACCTCCACAGCACCCGTGGGGAAGATCAGATTGGCATCACGTGTCGTATTGTCGCCATCCGACTCCAGTGGACCTTCCCACGTACGGTCCAGCAGAATCTCGCCATTGGACTGATTCACC
Source organism: uncultured Planctomycetaceae bacterium (assembly GCA_964624215.1). Taxonomy (GTDB): domain Bacteria; phylum Planctomycetota; class Planctomycetia; order Planctomycetales; family Planctomycetaceae; genus CAZUXX01. The sequence goes on along the minus strand of CAZUXX010000028.1, from coordinate 6,476 downwards.
GACAGAACCCGATACCAGACCCCCATCGTGCGATTGGCCGCAGGAGGAGGAGGCACGGAGTCCGAACCGTAAGCGCCAAACACGATGTCACCGGGCGAAACATCCGGGCTTCCCCCGGAGATGTCGATCGTCACCCGGCGAGGATCATTGGGATTGACATCGACGATGTCGTACGGCGTCTCCGAGGCTTCATCGAATGCACGTCGGAAGAACACCACGCACTGGATCCGCTGGGCCCCGCGATCATCCTGCGTGACGCTCAACAGCCAGGTATACCGCCGCTCGAACGTCTCGATCCGGGCTTCTCCCGGATCACTGGTGATCGATGCGGGAAAGTTCGGCTCGGTCGAATCGATGGTCACAACGCGGCCCGACGCTGTTCCGACCTTTCGCGACACACTCGCAGTGCGACTCGAGTTGTAGACCACGATCCGCGAACTCGCCCCCACATTCTGCAGATCGACATCATTCGGGAACGTCACCGTCGTCCCCGTAACGCTGTCGGCCGGCGCCTCGACCAGCGTTACCCAGCTGTCCCGGCTCGAATACAGCTCATCAAGCTGTTCTGGCGTCGGCGGAGTCCCGGGGAACCACTCGAATCCGTGGATCCGTGGCACCCCGTTCGGCCCGAACCGGTTGGCGGCCGGACTGTCCTTGAACGCGGACCACCCGTAGGGATCCACAATGAATGTCCCGGCCGTCAACGACGACGGAGGGTCGACCAGCACAGGCAGATTCCCCGAACGGAAGCAGCCCGAGCGGACAATCTCCTGAGCGTTGTGAGCCACGAGCGCCGCATTGGTCCGCACCGTCGCCTTCAGCGAGCGAACCACCGTCAGCGGAAACAGCGTGAACACCGACGTCACACCCAGGCTGATGACCAGCAGCGACATCAGCACCTCGACCAGCGTCGCCCCGCGGCGATTCCCTGCTCCGCGGCGATCGGACAGGATGTTCATGACAGACTTCATGGCGCCTCCTGTCCGGTGAGTGCGAAGGCGTAGGGCCAGTCCGTGTTGTACCGGTTCGTCTGCGATGTCGTCACAAGGCCGGTCCGGGTGAACAGGTTCACCATCCGATCCGGATTCTCAAACACCTCCAGAAGCGGGCTGCGGGCATCCGTGTGGCGCACACCGAGCGTAATGTCGGCAACGTCCGCGATCACCAGGTGCATCACCCCCGTCACCACCGCTTCGCCGGTCACATCCCCCCGCGGCGTAAACATGATGTCCATCGTGTCCGAATACGGAGTCGATCCCGCCCCCCCCCAGATATCCGGCAGCTTGCTGCCATCCAGATCGATGGCCATCTGGTTGGCCAGTGGTTGTGGAGTCGATCCGGGAAGGATCGGCGGCACCAGCTCAAGCCGGATGCTTGTCGGCGATGTCCCTTTGGTCGCGTCGTAGGGAAGGGCAACATCAGCACCAGCAATCCGCTTGGCACCGTGATAGTGGCCCCGGAAACGGATATAGGCATCGTGGGTCTCCACGATCGGATACCAGAACCCGCTGTAGGCCGGCACTTCGACTCGCAGACCCGATGTCAGCAGACCCCGGTTGCGCAGGTGCGTGAAGTTACCGTCGGCCTGCCACTGCAAATTGGATGTCTCGGTGACGTTGTCGACCTGGAGTTCGTATTGCCGCGGTGCTCCGATATAGACGAGGCTGGTGACCATCCGCGGATGATTCGAGTCCTTCAGCAATCGCACGCCACGCGGCTGCCCGTCGTGGATCGCCCGCGACCGCGCCCCCTCGAGCATGCTGCGCACCGTCTGGGCCGCCGCAGCCGCCCGATCCTGGTCCGACTCGCGAAACGCACTGATCACAAGCCCCGAAAGAATCACAAAGATCGAGATGGCAATCAGCATCTCGAGCAGGGTGAATCCACGTCGCTGCGTCGTTGCACTCCGGCAGGGAGTCTGCATCAGAAGCCTCCCCGCTGCTGGTTCGTCAGGTTGTCATAAATCTCCTGAAGTGTTTCCACCCGACACAGTCGGTTGCTGCCGTTGGTCCCCCCGGTATCCGAGGGCGGGTACAGCCCGAACTGCTCGTCCGGCCCGGCCGAGACAATCAGGGGAGTCCAGAACGTGTTAACGGCGTAGAATCTTTCTTCAAACTCGCTGGCATCCGCTGCGAGCAAGGTCCCGATCTCACCCACCGGATCGAGCGGATCGATATTCAACGGGTTCGAGAAGTCCGACGCGCTCAGATTCTGGGGGACCCCGCCCGAATCGACCGGCAGAGCCGGAAGCGACGTAATCAGGACCGACGCCTGCCGGTAGATCGTCGTGGTGATTGCCGTTCCGCTTGTGTTTCCGTCAGGACGCAACAGCCCCGTCGGTGCGTTGTAAAACCGCAGCGGAGTCCCCCACGCGTCTACAAACTCCAGCAGACCGTCGCCATCGGTGTCTGCAATCAGCGCGGGGTCAATGTCGTCAATGTTCAGCGGCGCAGCTCCGAACGACTCGCCGGCCGTCAGAATGAGATACAAAAGTTCCGCACTTTCCGTCTCGGGATCATCGGTCAGGGACGCCAGCAATTGCGCCTCTGATTTCCCGGAAGCCGTCTGCATCAGCCGCCAGAGCGTCCCGTGCGGATCGGGCTCCATGTCGATCATCGTGGTCGACAGGTCAGCGTCGCGCCCCCCCATATCGTTCGCACGCTGCGGAAACGACATCCGGTACAACAGCTGCCGATAGGCGACCTGGGCCGTCTCCGGAGGCAGTCCCGGAAACCGGTGAGTCGCCAGGCCGCGAACGTTGTACCGCCGCAACCCCTCCAGCCGGTCCTGCAGAGCGGCATCGAGCTGCCGAATCAGCGCCTTCGTCGAGGCAATCCGCGCACTCTCCCCCGCCCGGCCGTACACCACAACCACGGTGCTGGCCAGAAAGGCGATGATGCCGATCACAATCAACACTTCCATCAGCGTGAAGCCGCCGCGGACGCGTCCAGATCGGTGATGAGGGTGAGACGTCATAACAGGCCGTCGACTGTGAAAGGACAAACTCCCGGGGGACTCCGTGCGTGATCAGCCTCCCAGCATTCCTCCCGAGAAGTTCGTGATGTTATCCCTCTCCGGTGTTCGGGGTTCTAGTAACGGAGACCCCGGTTCCCATTCCCCGCCGATCCCGAATTCGCCATCAAAGCCCGGTGAAATAATCTGGAACCCCCGCGGGTTGTAAACCTGGCCATTGTTAGGCCGATGGTAAACGCTCGTGAACGGGCCGCTTCCATTCCAGTTGAGGTCTTCGGGACGGTAGACCGCACCAGAATTCGGGGCATAAGCCCCGCGGGCCGTGCTCGCGTAGGCATACGGCATGGATTGCCCTTCGATCGGATCCAGATATTCAGGCATCGAGTTGCCGGTGTTCACGACATTCACCAGACGCGAGATATCGAACTCGTAAAACGGCCCGACCCGGGATCCTCCTCGCGCGAACGGGTTGGCAGGATTCGCCGAAAAGCCCACCGGCGTCCAGCGTGCGGGAGTGCCCGGGCCGGAGACGCTTCCGTCCGGGCCCACGATGTAATTCCCGCTGGAGTCCTGCGTCACACAGACTCCGCCGAGAAAGAACACCAGGCATTCGCTACCGAACAACTCGATGGTGTCGTCTTGGGCCCCGTCGCCGTTAAAGTCGACATCGCCGAAAGCAAAGTCCGGCCAGATCCGGGTCAGCAGCGCCTTCGATCGCCTCGTCTGGACATCGCTTCCCGACCAGTGGGCTCCGACCTCATGCAGCCGGATCGAACTGGGCACATCGACCCCGTATTGCAGCTTGAACTCCTGAATCGCCTTCTCCAGGTTATTGATCTCGGCCACCACCTCGGTCACCCGGGCGGTCGTACTGGCCCCCCCCAGAGCAGCAAACAGCAGCCCGACCAGCACCGCAATCAGGGCAATCACAATCAGCAGTTCAAGCAGCGTGAAGCCCCCCCGGCCACGCTTCGCACCGGACGAGACTGACGAAACTGAATGGGAACGTTGCATCGGTCGAACAGTCCTGAACGTCCTGAAAGTGCTGTGATCCGAAGCACCACGCCGTTGCCGCGATTCGCTGCGATATCGGTTCATTCTGTGGTGCTGATGGGTCCTAAATGTATGGCTGAAACGAAGTAATGCGAACGGTGTGCCACTCGGTCACCCGGCCGGGGGAGACGTCGGTGCCGGACAGTGTCCCACCCTTCGCACCCGTCGCTCCCCCATCCGATGCCTCATTACGACAGCTCGTTCAGCAGCTTCACAAGCGGCAGGAACAGGGCGATGACGATGAAGCCCACGATCAGTCCGAGCACCACCACCATGATCGGCTCCAGCATGCTGATCAGGCTTTCCACAAGCACGGCGACTTCCTCGTCGTACACGTCGGCCACCTTGTAGAGCATGTTGTCCAGCGCCCCGGTCTCTTCCCCCACATCCACCATGTTGACGACCAGATCGTCAGTGATCCGGGTTTCCTTCAGGGGCACCGCCATCGATTCCCCCTCGCGAATCGACGCGTGGATATGATCGAACGCCCGGCGGAACACCTCGTTCCCGGCCGTATCGCGCGCAATTGACAGCGCTTCGAGAATCGGGACCCCCGAGGCAATCAGTGTCCCGAGTGTGCGGCACGTGCGGGCCACCGTCGATTTACTCGCGATCGCCCCCACGATGGGGATTTTCAAGATGATCCGGTCGAGAATATACGCACCGGTCTTGTTCTTCCGGATGATCTTGAACATCAGGAAGATCGCAATCGGAATGATCGGGAACATGAACCAGTAACTCACGACCACGTCGCTGCACTGGATCAGCAGTTCCGTCACTTCGGGCAGCTCGACTCCGAAGTCGTCAAAGATCTCTTTGAACTTCGGAATGATCGCATACATGATGAAGCCGACGATACACACGGCCACGAAGATGACCGCGCAGGGGTAGATCATCGCCCCCTGGACCTTCCGCTTCAGCGACTGGGCCTTCTCCTTGAACTCGGCCAGACGCTGGAGAATCACTTCCAGCGCCCCCCCGGCCTCTCCCGCCTTCACCATGTTGACATACAGGTTGTCGAAGGCCTTCGGCTGCTTGGCCATCGCCTCCGAAAGCGTATTCCCCGACTCGACGTCTTCGATCACCCCCATCAGCGAGTTCTTCAGCGGACCGGGCTTTGCCTGCCCTTCCAGAATTCGCAACGAGCGGAGGATCGGCAGACCGGCGTCCTGCAGGGTCGACAGCTGTCGCGTGAACTGCGTCAGCTGCTTCGCACGCACGCCGCCAATCGAGAAGGTTCCCTTCTTCCGCGGAGCCCGTTTCTCCTGGGTGGGAGCCTCCTTGGTTTTCTTGCCACCCTTCGCCCGCTTCTCGGTGATCTTGGTGACATAAAACCCCTGCTCCCGGATCAGAGTCTGGGCTTCTTCCTCGGTTTCGGCCTCGATGGTGTCTTTCACCTCGTGGCCGGTGTTGTCCATTGCTTCGTATTGGAACGTCGGCATGGCTACGCCCTCCGGGCGAGGGGAGTAAAGTGCGAGGCAACATTCGCCCGGGGCGAACGTGTGGCCTCTGCTGTTGTCTGTGTGTGGGTGGTCAGGTCTGGTTTCTCAACCGCTTGGGGGATCGCTGTGATCCCGCCCGCATCTCGAATTGGCTGCAAGTGACCGGCATCTTTGCCGGCTGTTCCTCGAACGACTCACCTCATCCAGGCGATCTGTTTCACCGGCTCCCTCCTGCAGCGAGGCCATCCCCACGGCTCGCCGGTGGATCGTCGATTCGATCTAGTCGATGTCCTCCATCACGGTTTCTCTCACGACTTCGTCGATCGTTGTCACCCCATCGAAGATCAGCCGCAACCCGGCTTCTCTCAGGGTCGTCATCCCCTGGCTGCGGGCCAGGTTTCGCATGTCGTCCACCGACGCATCCGAGGAGATCATGTCGCGGATATCGTCATTGATATCCATCACCTCGTAGATCCCCGTCCGCCCCTTGTATCCCGAGTTGTTGCACCGCTGGCACCCCTTGCCGTAGTAGAACTTGTACTGCCGGGCGACATCGATCGGCAGTTGCAGTTCCATCAGCAGTTCGTCACTCGGCTCGAACTGCGTGCGGCACTCGGTGCAGATCTTCCGCACCAGTCGCTGAGCCTGCACCGCCTGCACGGTGGCGGTGATCAGGAACGGGGGAATGCCCATGTCCCGCAATCGGGTGATCGCCGACGGAGCGTCGTTGGTGTGCAGCGTGCTGAACACCAGGTGCCCCGTCAGGGCCGATTGCACCGCAATCTCGGCCGTCTCGTAGTCGCGGATCTCCCCGACGAGAATCTTGTCCGGATCATGCCGCAAGATCGCCCGCAGCACGTTCGCAAACGTGACATCGATATCCGGATTCACCGGCACCTGCACGAGACCGTCGATCTCGTACTCGATCGGGTCTTCCGTCGTGATGATCTTCGTTTCGATGTCATTCAGCTCGTTCAGGGCCGAATACAACGTGGTCGTCTTCCCCGA